>JACSRL010000129.1 GCA_014879765.1 Anaerolinea sp.
AGCAGGCTCCCGCTTTGCCATCCGCGAGGGCGGCCGCACCGTCGGCGCTGGCGTCATCACCCAGGTGATGAGCTAAGTACCTGTCAAAAAACAACGTCGCGGGCTGGCTCGGTCGGCCCCATCCGGGGTGCTGCGCAAAGACCAGCCAGAGCCCCAAGTGAATTTTGGACAGCTACTAAGACTAAGACAGCAAGGTTGCCATCCTTGCCGAAAGGATGGCAACCTTCTCAGGAAGCAGCGATTTTTCAATGAAACGGAGAAAGGAAGTCTCGCCTTCCCTCCGTCTTCACCGATAAAGAGAGAGTCTGATGGCGAAAAAAGCAGTTCGTGTTGTGATCACGTTAGCGTGTACTGAGTGCAAAGAGCGCAACTACACCAGCGAAAAGAATCGCCGCAACGACCAGGCGCGGCTGGAGCTCAAGAAATATTGCCCCCGGTGCCGCACCCACACCGCGCACCGCGAGACCAAGTAACTGGCCAATAGTCAATTGCCAATTGCCAATGGTCGGCGCCACAATGGCCTGACATTCATTGCCGACTGACCGTTGACCATTAGCATAGGCGTGTAGCTCAACGGTAGAGCAACGGTCTCCAAAACCGTAGGTTGCGGGTTCGAATCCTGCCACGCCTGCCATGCTCTCGCCCTTTGGTGCGAGCTACGTCTTCGCCAAGACACCGCCTTGAGCTTCAGGCGGTGTCTTCCATCGTAAGTGAGTAATCAACCGTGAGCAAAGCCGAGACCGAGAAGAAAGAAAACCGCGTCATCAAGTATTTCCGCGAGGCGCGCGCCGAGATGCGCAAGGTCACCTGGCCCACTCGCCAAGAAGCGCTCTACCTGACCGGGATCGTGCTGGCTGTAACTGTCGCCATGTCGATTCTGCTCTGGGTGTTGGACATTCTGTTCACTGGCGTGATGTCGGCGTTGATCGGCTGAGTCGACAGCGGCGCAGCACAAATTAGCTGAGACGAACCGTGGCAAAGACAGACAAACGTGCAACGACTCACCCCGATGTGGTTGAGCCGACAATCGAACAACCTGAGACTCAAGAGATTCCCCCCGAGGCTGCCTGGTACGTCATTCACAGCTACTCCGGCTATGAGAACAAGGTGAAGAAGAACCTTGAGCACCGCATCGAATCGATGGACATGCAGGGCAAGATCTTTCAGGTCGTTGTCCCCACCGAGGAGGAGATCGAGCTCAAGGATGGCCAGCGTCGGGTGGTGGAACGCCGCGTCTTTCCCGGCTACGTCCTGGTTCAGATGGTCATGGACGAGCAGTCGTGGTATGTGGTGCGCAACACCCCCAACGTGACCGGCTTCGTGGGCATGGGCAACAAGCCCACGGCGCTGCCCGATGAAGAAGTCAAGCGCATCATGCGCCAGTTGGAGTCCGAAGAACCCAAGATCAAGGTGGACTTCAAGCTAGGCCAGAAGGTGCGCATCGTCGAGGGCGCCTTTGCCGAGTTCACCGGCATCGTCCAGGAGCTGCACCCGGACAAGGGGCGGGCGCGGGTCATGGTCTCTTTCTTCAACCGCGACACGCCCGTCGATGTGGATTTCTTGCAGCTGGAGAAGGTCTAGCCGCTTCACGTTGGGCCCCTTCGCCGGCCCGACACAACACGAATGACAGGTATGCCCTGGAGCCGCCAGGCATAGATTTGAGGTAACGCATGGCAAAGAAGATCAAAGCAATCGTTCGGCTGCAGATTCCAGCGGGCAAGGCCAACCCTGCGCCCCCGGTTGGCCCCGCCTTGGGCCAGCACGGCGTGAACATCATGGGCTTCTGCAAGGAATACAACGCCAAGACCGCCAACCTGGTCGGCAGCATCATCCCGGTTGAGATCACGATCTTCCAGGATAGCTCGTTCACGTTGACCCTGAAGACCCCCCCGGCCACCGATCTGCTCAAGAAGGCGGCCGGCATTCCCAAGGGTTCGGCCTCGGCCAACCGCAACAAGGTCGGCAAGGTCAGCTCGGCCGATGTGCGCAACATCGCCGAACAGAAGATGAAGGACCTCAACGCGGTCGATATCGACGGCGCGGTCAAGATGATCGAAGGCACTGCCCGCAGCATGGGCGTCACCGTTGTCGACTAACTAGCTTGCCGCTCCCGCTCACGCGGGCCGGCGCTAGTGGGAGGAACCGAGCTGCCGCCGGTTCCGCTAACACCACCAGGAGCATACCATGACAAGCCACGGCAAGAAGTATCTCGAAGCCAAAAAGCAGATCGATCCCCTCCGCCAATATACCCCCGCTGAAGGGGTCAAGCTGGTCAAGGAGGCGGTCTTCACCAAGTTCGACAGCACGGTCGAAGTACACATGCGCATGGGCGTCGATCCGCGCCACGCGGACCAGCAGGTGCGCGGCGTGGTGCTGCTGCCCAGCGGCACCGGCAAGCAGGTGCGCATTCTGGTCTTTGCCGAGGGCGACGGCGCCAAGATCGCCGAGGATGCCGGCGCTGACTTCGTGGGCAGCGACGAGCTGGTCAACAAGATCCAGGGCGGCTGGACCGATTTCGACATGGCTGTCGCCACGCCGGCCATGATGAAAAAGGTGGGCCGCCTGGGCCGCGTGTTGGGCCCCCGCGGTCTGATGCCCAGCCCCAAGGCCGGCACCATCGTGGAAGAGGACGATCTGCCGCGCGTCATTCAGGAAGCGCGCCAGGGCCGCGTCGAGTTCAAGGTGGACAAGACCGCCAACCTGCACGTGCCGTTGGGCAAGGCCAGCTTCACCGAAGAGGCGTTGATGGCCAATCTGTCAGCCGTGATGGAAGCTATCACGCGCGCCAAGCCCTCGGGCGCCAAGGGAACCTACATCAAGCGTGTGACCCTGACTTCGACCATGGGGCCTGGCGTCAAGCTCGATGCCAACCAGGCCGCCCAACTGCGCACCGCCTGAGTTGTGCGCCGGCCGTTTTGGCAGCATGCACCTGCATTAACAATTGATTCGATTCCCAGATCGTTGCTGATGACAGCAGGCGCCAGGTCACTGGCTTAAAACGTCAGCCCGCCGAAGCGACAGGACAGGAGAGCATCGCCTGGCATCCCCCACTCAGGGCGGCCAGGACATGGCGGAGTTTTGCCCTTGAGGGGTGAGGCTCCCCGTTTGACGCTGTCTGGAGCCTTCGCACCGGCTGATGCGAAGGCTTTTTTGTTGCCCGCCGTCACCAGCTCTGTAGGACACCAGTAAATCTGTCAAGGAGGTTAATCGCTTGGCAATCACACGAGAGAAGAAAGAACAGTACGTCGAGGCCTACGTCGAGCAATTGGCTAAGAGCCCGGCCATTGTGCTGACCGAGTACCGCGGCACCACCGTGCAGCAGATCCAACGCCTGCGCGGCCAGATGCGCGAGCACAACGCCGGTGTTCAGGTGGTCAAGAACAGCTTGATGGCCATCGCCCTGCGGCAGGCCGGCCTGCCGGCGCCGCAGGAGTACCTGGTCGGCCCGACCGCCGTGGTCTACCTGCCAGAAGATGTGGCGACGGCCGCCAAGGCGCTCTTCGATTCGATCAAGGACCTGGACAAGATCAAGGTTCGAGGAGCGATCCTCGATGGCCAGGTGTTGGACGCCGAAGGCGCGCGCAAGCTGCGTGAGCTGCCCAGCAAGAACGAGGTCCGGGCCCAGTTGCTGGGTGTCATTCAGGGACCGGCCAGCGAGCTGGTGCGCACCCTGGAGGCGCCGGCCAACGAGCTGTACCGCACGCTGCAAGCCCCCTTGCGCGAGCTGGCGCTCACCATCCAGTCGTACGCCGACAAAGGCGCTCAGGCCGACGCCTGATCGCTCCTATCGCAAGGCGCTTCATGCGCCCCCCCGTCACAGCGACGCGCCGCCCATCGGGCGGCAGAAACCAGATTCGCAGACAATTCTCATAACCCAAATGGAGGTTTCCCACCGTGTCTGACAAGATCGCACAGGTAAAAGAGCTTTTGAATTCGATGACGCTGCTCGAGGCAGCTCAGTTGGCCAAGGAACTGCAGGAAGAGTGGGGCGTCAGCGCCGCCGCTCCCATGATGGCCATGGCCGCCGCTCCGGCCGCCGCCGCCGCGGCTCCTGAGCCAGTCGAAGAGAAGACCGAGTTCGATGTCGTCCTCAAGGGCGCTGGCGAGAACAAGATCAACGTCATCAAGGAAGTCCGCAAGATCACGAACCTCGGCCTGAAAGAGGCCAAGGATCTGGTCGAGTCGGCCCCGGCGACGGTGGTCACTGGCGTGTCCAAGGAAGCGGCCGCCGAGGCCAAGGCTATCCTTGAGGCGGCCGGCGCTGCGGTTGAGGTCAAATAACCTCTCGCCCTTCCGGTTGCTCGCAAAACGAGACAAGCCCCTGCCAGTGCGGCAGGGGCTTGCTTGTTTTACCGTAACTGCTCACTTGACGCTCTGGCCGGTCTCCGACCGAGCCAGCCCGCGGTTGCTATCGCGCGCCCTGGCTTTCCATCACCTGGCCCTTGGAAGCATCCAGCAGGACCCAATCCCCCTCCTGCAAAGCCTCGATGTTGTCGATGCCCACCACGGCCGGCAGATCATGCTCAGCCGCCAGCAGATACCCGTGCGACTCCGGGCCAGGCTCCGCGGTGATCAAGCCCGCGGCGTGCTGGAGCAGATGCACGAAGGTGCGATCCGTTTTGTGGGTGACGACGATCTCATCGCGCTGTAAGACTACTGGCTCCGCCAGGGGACCTTCCAGCCGGCGCACACGGCCGGGGACCACCTGCTGGCCCACCCCCTGGCCGCGCGCCAGCACCTTGGCCAGCTTGACCACCTTGATCAAATTGGTGTCGCTGACCCAATGGCCGCCCGCGCCCGCGGTGATGACCATCGTGTCCCCGGCGTGAACCAGGCCAGCCTCTGTCACCGTCTTGACCGCCTCTTCGATCACCGTGTCGGTGTCCGGCGCACGCCGGCTGATCAGGGGATGCACGCCCCAGAACATCGCCAGTTGGTGCTGCACCGCAGGGTTGGGCGTGATGGCAATGATGGGGCTGGGCGCGCGGAAGCGCGACAGAATGCGCGCCGTGCTGCCGGTCATGGTAGGCGCGATGATCGCGCTGGCGCGCAGCATGACGGCCGTGTCAGTGGCCGCATAGCACACCGCTTCGCTGATGGAATGTGGGGAATCGTTGCTCAGGCCGAAAGGCCCAAAGCGGGCGTGGGGCTCGGTCTCCCTGGCGATGCGCACCATGGTCTCAACCGCTTCGATGGGATATTTGCCCACAGCCGTTTCGCCGGAGAGCATGATCGCGTCGGCGCCGTCCAGAATCGCGTTGGCCACATCGCTGGCCTCCGCCCGCGTCGGCCGGGGGTTGCGGATCATGGAATCCAGCATTTGTGTGGCGGTGATCACCGGCTTGCCCGCCTGATTGGAGAGCTGGATGATCATCTTCTGCATCATGGGCACCGCCTCCGGCGAAACCTCGATGCCCAGATCGCCGCGCGCCACCATGATGGCATCGGTCGCTTCGACGATCTCGCGAATGTTCTTGACCGCCTCCGGCTTCTCGATCTTGGCCACAATCGGGGTCAACCGCCCGAACTCACACTGCTGGCTGATCAGCTCCCGCAGTTGGTACACATCCTCGGCCCGCCGCACGAACGACAGCGCGATCCAGTCGATCCGCTGGCTCAGGGCAAAGGTCAGGTCCTCCTTGTCCTTCTCGGTGATGGAGGCAATGGAGAGATGCGCCTTGGGCAGGTTGATCCCCTTGTTGGAGGTCAGCACACCCCCTGTGATCACGCGGCAGTGGACGTTGGCCTCATCCGTGCTTTCGACCAGCAGATCGAGCAGCCCATCGTCCAACATGACACGGTCGCCGGCGGCCACCGCCTCGGGCAGGCGTTTGAACTGAACCGGAACCATTTCAGCCGTGGCCGGCACATCGTCGATGGTCAGGGTGACGTGGGCGCCGTTCTGCAACAGCACCCCCTCCAGGGGCAGCTTGCCCACGCGCAGCTTGGGGCCCTGCAAGTCGACCATGATTGCCACAGCCTTGCCCGCCTGGCGAGATGCGGCCCGGATGTTCCTGATGCTCTCCGCGTGGCCCTGATGAGCGCCGTGCGACATATTGACGCGCGCGACGTCCATGCCCGCCTGGATCAGGCGAACAAGCATGTCAGGCGATTGGGTGGCCGGCCCGATGGTACAGACGATCTTTGTCCGCTGCATGGATGGCTCCTCTTGCTTTTATGAGGGCGGTTCTTCAGACGAAAGAGCCGCCGATTCCTGTCTGGTCAACTCCACAGCTTCCGCAGCCAGATCGACGGGCTTGGGCTTGGAGCTCAGCGCCCGTTTCACCGATTGCACCATCCGTCCCGACGATCCGTCCAGCTCGTCGGTCAGGTCAGTGACTGCTGCCACCGGGGAAGGAAGCTCGCCGCCGCCAGCCAGCTCTTCCCGATGTCGGCACACCCACAGATAAAGGTCAGCAGCGGTGCGGCCAGGGAAGCGGTCCAGGATGGTCGAGGCCCAGATGGCGGCCGCCACCGGCAGGTAGACCTGATCATACCAACTGGCCACCGCATCCTGCCAGGGGATCTCCCGCTGCTGTTCGATGCCCAGGTAGTGGCGATGCACCTCGATGTGCTGGAGCAGCTCATGATAGCTGCCGATCTCGGTGACCTCGATGTCGGCGCCAGGCCGCAGCTCCTCCAGGTGGGTTCTGCGCAGGAAATCGGCCTGGCTGGCCTTCAGCATCAAGTCCTGGGCGCGCGTCGAAGCGTCGATGGAGACGGGCGTTTCGACGACAGTGACATAGGCCTCGATGTCTCGCAAGCCGTTGGCCCGGGCCACGGACACCCGGTGGTTGCCATCTCTGACGAAGTAGGCGTCGCCGATCTGGTAGACCTCGATGGGCGGCAGGCCGGTCTGGCTGTGCAGCGCCGCATCCACCGCCTGCCAGCGCGCCTCGCTGATCGATTCCTTGGGCAAGAACTCGCGGGTGAAATCGCGATAGCGGCCGACGCTCCCGACGATCTTGTCCAGAGGGATCACCTCGGACTGGCGTTTTTCCACCTGCTGCCAGGCCTGCAGCGCCGTCTGCACCGAATCGAAGGAGAGCAGCTCCGGCGCGCGGCCGCGCACCAGGCTGAACAGGCTGTCGAAGAACACCTTGCGCCTGGCGCTCTGGTAGCGCTTGCTGGCATCGTGTTGCGCCAGTTGTGACGTGCTGTTGCTCATGGCGCTATCACGTGGCTCGATCCGCCGGCCTGAGCGCCGCCGGCGGGTCAGGCAGCCGTCCCGTGGGCCGATCCTTGGTCTCGACCTTCTTGGCGACAAAGACGCGCACCGGCTGGCTGGCTGTGACGTTGCCGGCCCGGTCGTAGGCCTTGACCTGGATCAGGTGCGTCTCGGTGTAAGCGCCGTTGGCCCCCACCAGGAAGCCGAAGCCGTTCTCATAGACCGTGAAGCGGCGGCCGGTGGGGGTGCCATCGGCCCGGGTTTCGGGCAGGCTGTAGACCGCGGCCGGCACGGTCTGGGTGATCACGCTGCCATCAGGCTGCACCACCTGCTGTTGGATAGTCTGCGCCGCGCCCTGGCCGAACAGTTGCAGGTCCCAGCGCAGGCTGTAGGGCGCCACGGTGCTGGAGCCGATCTGGCGGCCGTTCAAGAGGAAATCAACCCGGTCCATGGCCCAGTCGTCGGTGGCGTTGGCCGTGATGCTGATCCATTCGTCGTCTTTGGTGACAAAACGCTGGCCTTCGGCCGGCGCCTCGATCTTCACCACAGGCGCTTGGTTGTCGGCCGTGACCTGAATCGTGCTTTCCTTGGTGCTGCCATCGCCGCGCGTGGCCACCACCCGCAGGCTGTACAGGCCGTTGTAGGGGGTGGTGTCCCAGATCTCCAGCACGCCCTCGCCCACCGGTTCGCCGTGGGTGGGGCCGATCTGCGCCCAGGCGGTGGGGTTGATGCCCTCGCCGAATTCCACCCGGTAGTTGGCGAAACCGTCCGGCCGCGCGTTGCCGCGGATCTCCACCTGGCCTTTGACGTAGGAGAAGGGCAGGGGCGCCATGATGCCCACCTCGGCATCGACGACGCCACCGCCCACAGCGGTGTCATACTCGGTGGGCGGCTGGGCAATGCCCTGCTCCCGCACCCAGTCGGCCGCCTCAGGCGGGTAGATCTGATAGACCCGACGTTCGACCAGCTCCGGCGGTGTGTAGGCAGTGGCCAGCTTGCCGTTCTCGCGGTTGATCTCGAAGGCCCGCCACACCGTGTCGAAACGGGTCGGCTCGGTGCCCTCGATGAAGATCTCATTGACCACCCGGCCGCAGTCAGTGGTGGGCAACAGGCCCGACTCCCAGCAGACGGCGCGCTGGATGATTCCCTCGGGGCGCTGGAATTCCTGCACCGGCTCGCCGCGCTGGGTGAGCGCATAGTCCATCACCGCATGGAAGATCGGCGCCGCGCCGCGGCTGCCCGGCACCTCATACATCTTGTCGTTGTCCGCGTTGCCCACCCAGACCCCCACGGCCAGTTGCGGCGCATAGCCGATGGTCCAGCCGTCGGTCCAGTCGTTGGTCGAGCCGGTCTTGGCCGCGATCTTGCGATCGGGCAGCTCCAGGAAGCGCGCCCAATCGCCGTAGGCAGCCAGGCGCGCGCTGGTGTCCGACTGGATGTTCTGCAACAGATACATGGGCTGCTGATCCACCAGGCGTTCGGTCACCGGCTGCTCGTACTCATAGATGATCTGGCCCTCTTTGTTGCGCACCTGCAAGATGCTGACCGGGTCCAGCGTGCGATAGCCTGGCCGCTGGCTGCTTTCAGCGACAGGCTGGCCGGCCATGATGCCGCCGTTGGCAAAGACGCTGTTGGCGTAGACCATGTCCAGCAGCCGCACATCGCCGCCGCCCAGGGTCAGGCTGAGGCCGTAGTATTCCTCGCCCAGGCTGTTGATGCCCAGACGATGCGCCAGATCGATCACATTCTTGACGCCCACCTGGTCCATCAGCCACACGGCGGGGATGTTGTAGGAGCGCTGCAAGGCATAGCGCGCCAGTTGCGGGCCGTGATATTTGCGGTCGTAGTTCTCAGGGACGTAGGGCGGCTCCGGCGGGTTGGGAAAGACCGTGCGCACGTCCATGATGCGCGTGGCCGGGGTGAAGCCCTGCAAGAAAGATTCCAGGTAGGTGAAGGGCTTGAAGCTGGAGCCAGGCTGGTTCTCGGCCAGCGCCATGTTGACCTCGCCGTCGATCTCCTGGTTGTTGTAGTCCACACTGCCGACCATGGCCAGGATTTCGCCGGTGGGCGGCCGGATGGCCACCACCGAGGCGTTGTGCGCGTTGTGGTCGGCGCCCTCCAGGTTGGGCTGCATGTCCATGTCGCGGAAGGCTGCGCAGGCGTCGGCCGGCGTGCCCTCCGGCGGCAGATATTGGTCAGCCGGCGTGCCCTCCAGCGCGGCGATGCGCACGCGCGCGGCGCATTCCGCGGCCTTCTGCAGGTCATAGTCCAGCGTGGTGTAGACCTGCAGGCCGTTGCGCCAGATGTAATAGGGATCGTCCACGGTATTGAAGCGGCGTTGCAGCTCGTCCAACACGTAGAGGGCGAAATGCGGCGCGCTGGTGTTCTCGAAGCGCTCGGTGGCCTTCTCGCGCAGGAACATCCAGCGGCTGCCGCCGTAGCCCTTGGCCTCATCGGCCGTGGCCTGATCGATCCAGCCGTAGACCACCAGGGCATCCAGCACCCGGTCGCTGGCGGTCTTGTCAGTGGCGGCGTTGTCCCGGTCGAACTGGCTGATCAGCCCTTTGTCCAGCAGGTCGTCCAGCACGTTGTCGTCGAAGAATTTCTTGGCCGCGTTGGCCTCGTCCTGCGTCAGATAGCCCGCCTCGCTGGCCAGGGCATCCAGCGCCTTGCGCTGGCGGCGGTAGGCGTCCTGCGGGCTGTCGATGGGGTTGAACGCCGGATACTGGGGGATGGTCGCCAGCATGACCGCCTCGGCCATGGACAGCTCATTGGCCGATTTGTCGAAGTAGACCCGCGACGCTGCCTCGATGCCGTAGGCGAAGTTGCCGTAGAAGTTGTGGTTCAGATACCACTCCAGGATCTGCTCCTTGGAGTAGCGGCGCGTGATCTCCAGGGCCATGATGACCTCTTTGATCTTGCGCGTGTAGCTGCGCTCGTAGCGTTCTTCGGGGGCGATGATGACGTTCTTGATCAACTGCTGGGTAATGGAGCTGCCGCCCTGCACGCTGCCGCCGCGCAGGTTCGACACCAGCGCGCGGCCCAGCCCCACCGGGTTGACGCCGGGGTTCTCCCAGAAGCTGCGATCCTCCAGGCCCACGGTGGCGCTGATTACCCAGGAGGAGATCTCGTCCAGGGGCAGGAAGGTGCGGTCGCCGCGGAAGGGGCGCGGGTCGAAGCTCTCATAGAGCAGATGCTGCCCGGTGCGGTCGTAGATGCGCACCGTCTCGAACTCGATCTGTTCGGTCTCGATGGCGCTGGCGTCGGGCAGGCCGCGGGCAAAGAAGGTATAGACCCCCGCCACGGCCCCCACCGCCGAGCCAACCATCAGGACGTTGACAGCGACGAAGACGATCAGGATGACGGCCAGCGCCTGCGCCAGCCGCAGCACCGGCCGCGGCCGGTGCTGCCAGCGCCGCTCGCGACGGCGGCGTTTGATGAGGATATGCTCTGATTCGAAACTCATAGTTTATAGTATACCATCATACTCGTTCGACAACTAACAGGTGCGACAGGCCAAACCAACGCCAGGGCGTCTGCTCCAGGCTGTAGGTGACACGACGCAGGACGCGGCCAAGTTCAGGCCGGCGGTAGACGATGTTGTCGTAGCCGGGATAGATGACCGTGTGATGAACGATGCGCGCCGGGTAGTTGGCATCTTTTCCGAAAGATGCCAACTTTGGAACGAACAACGCCTCCAGCCCGCCCTTGGTGTAGGCGCGCACGTGGGGCGCCAGCCGGTTGCGCAGCACATCGGGCAGCCAGTTGATCAACGGGGTGTTGCCGAAATGATAGCGCCCGCGCCAGTAGTGGCCGTGGGTCTCGAAGGGATAGAGCCGGTTGGGGCAGAAGACGATGGCGCGGCCGCCCCGGCGCAGCACCCGCAGCATCTCCGCGGCGTAGGCGCGGTCATCCTGCACGTGCTCGATCACCTCGTGGCTGAGCACCAGATCGAACAGGCCATCGGGGTAGGGCAGCGCCTCGCCGGCCGCCTGGCAGAGGGCCGCGTCCGGCGCCAGGGCCGCGGCCGCGATCACATGCTCATGTTCCACGTCCAGCCCCCAGACCTTGGCGCCCTGCTCGTACAGGCCGCGCACGTACATGCCCACGCCGCAGCCATCCACCAGCGCGCGCGCGCCGTCCAGCGGCGCCCACTGGCGGATCAGGCCCATGCGCCGCTCCTGGCCGGCGCGCCACACCAGCGACGGCACCCCGCGCAGCGCGGCCTGCTCGCTATGCTGTTTCTCGAAGATGGCGGTGCTGTCCAAGATCAACTCCTCAGTCATTGGTGGTTGCCGTGCGCACGCCCAGCCAGCGATGGTACAGCTCATTCTCGATGCCCAGACGGGCGAGGATGCGGCCCACCGTGCCGTTGACGATGTCGTCCACGCTCTGCGGCCGGCTGTAGAAGGCCGGCGCCGGGGGCATGATGACGGCGCCGGCCTCGGCGGCCTGCGCCATCAGCCGGATGTGGCCCAGGTGCAGCGGGGTCTCGCGCACCAGCAACAGCAGCGGCCGGCCTTCCTTGAGCTGCACGTCAGCCGCCCGGCTGATCAGATCGCCGGAATAGCAGTGGGCGATGGCGGACAGGGTCTTGATGCTGCACGGCGCCACCACCATGCCCAGGGTGGCAAAGCTGCCGCTGGCAATGGCCGCGCCGATGTCCCGCGGACGATAGACCACATCGGCCAACGCCTCCACCTGGCGCGGGGTGTAGTCGGTTTCCTGCGCGATGGTGATGCCGGCCGCCTCGCTGAGCACCAGATGCGTCTCGACGGCGGCTCGCTCATCGCCGGCCTGGCGCGCCGCAGCCAGCACCTGCAAGAGGCGGATGCCGTAGATCTGCCCGCTAGCGCCGGTCAAGGCAACAATGAGGCGTGTTTGATAGGAAGCCATGCAACATCCTAGGGTCTCATGCCAATTCACGCTCGATCGTTGCCACGAAATCATTGAATGTCATGGGCTGCGAGAGCACTACGTGTAGTCGCGGGTCTTTGAAAGGATGCATGTGCCAGCCGCCAGTGTTATCCGCGCCAAACACACGCCGGTCCTCCCGTATCAGAGCAAACGCTGTGGTACCTGTCTGTTCGTTGTAGAATGCGTCTATGAAGCCTCCCACAGTGAGGCCGACGCGCAGATTGACAGATGTGACAGTAAGACGGCGTACCAGGGGAATACCACAGATGCTAGATGCTCTGGCTGCTGCAAACACCTGCTGCTCGAAGTCGGACAGGGTCATGGCAATCGCTCGATCATCTGTCTAAGGCGTTGCTCATCGGTGACCGCTGCTTCCCATTCCCAATAATCGCGTTCCACATCATAAGAATGCTTGTCTGCGACGCGACCTTCTTCCCAGGCTTGCCGGAACGCTTCAAAGTCAATGCCATATTGCTGTTCGAAAGCTGTCCGAGAGCGTATTGCGTCAGCAAGCTTCAAGCGTATCAGATCCTTGATAGCTATGGGAAGCGCCACCTCAAGCCTCGATTCGCGTGTCAGATCAGTCAGGATCTGATACATGGGTTTGGAAATCAGTGTATTGCTTGACAGGTCAGGGGAATATGACATGATACTGCTCCGGTTACTTGACGCCGATGTGAATGGCGATAGTTCCCAACATCAGGCGCAGGTAGCGCACCTCGCGCAGGCCAACCGCGCGCAAGGCCGCGGCCAGCTCGTCAGGCGGCAGGAAGGCGATGGAGGACTGGGGCAGATAGCTGTAGGCCTGGCCGGCTCCGCTGATCAGCCGCCCCAGCGTGGGAATGATGACCTTCAGATGCAGGTCGATGGCGGGGCGCAGCAGATTGTCGGGCGGCGGACTGGTCTCCAGGCAGACCACGTGTCCGCCAGGCTTGACCACGCGGCGTTGCTCGGCCAGCGCCGCCTCCACATCGACGACGTTGCGCAGCAGGAAACCGGAGCTGACCGCGTCGAAGCTGTCGTCCGCGAAGGGCAGGCGCAGCGCGTCCGCGCCCAGCCAGGCCAGCCGGTGGCTGTAACGCCTGGCGCGGCCAACCTCCATCATGGGCAGGCTGAAATCGGCCGCGGTCACCTGCACGTCAGGAGCCTGGCGCAGCGCCTCGAAGGCGATGTCGCCAGTGCCGGCGGCGATGTCCAGCAGCCGGCCGCCGCGCGGCAGGGCCGCGGCGTGTACCAGCAGCTCACGCCAGCGCACATCCTGCCCCAGGGTCATCAGCCGGTTCATCAGGTCGTAGTGTTTGGCAATGTCGCCGAACATCTGGTTGACGTAGGCGGCTTTCTGGTCAGAAGGGGGGAGAATCGTCATACTGGGATTGTAGCACAGCCCGCGGCCGGTGAGAAGCAACGTTACATCCCATTCAGCAGCACCTGCACCACCGGCGCCCCCGTCGCCACCTCGCCCACCAGCCAGGCATCCTCCAGCCGCGCCAGCAGCGGCTCGACCTGCTGGGGCGGCACAGCCAGCAGCAGCCCGCCGCTGGTCTCCGGCGCAAAGCAGAGGGTCCGCTGCGCCTCGCTGAGCTGGGGATCGAAACGCACGCGCGCCTCGAAATAGGCCCGGTTGTCGTGCGCGCCGCCGGGATAGACCCACTGGTCGCCGAACTCCTGCGCGCCCGGCAGCCAGGGCAGTTGGTCAAAGAAAAAGCGCAGGCTGACAGCCTCCTCCCCCAGCATCTCGGCGGCGTGGCCCAGCAGGCCAAAGCCGGTGATGTCGGTGGCAGCCCGGACGCCGGCGGCCAGCGCCGCCTCGGCCGCGGCGCGGTTGAGCTGCGTCATGCTGGCCACGGCCGCGGCCAGTTGCTGGTCGCTGGTCAGATCGCGCTTGAAAGCGGTGGTGATCACCCCGGCGCCCAGCGGCTTGGTGAGCACCAGCCTGTCCCCTGGCCGCGCGCCCTGCTTGGTCAGCATGCGGCGGGGATCGACCAGACCCAGCACCACCAGGCCATATTTCGGCTCCTTGTCCTGGATCGTGTGGCCGCCGGCGATGGCGATGCCGGCCTCCTTGACCTTCGCTGCGCCGCCGGCCAGCACCTGGCTGAGCATGCCGGCCGGCAGGCTGGCCGGGAAGGCGGCGATGTTCAGGGCAAAAAGCGGCCGCCCCCCCATGGCGTAGATGTCGCTCAGGGCATTGGCCGCGGCCACCGCGCCATAGGTGGCCGGATCGTCCACGATGGGGGTGAAGAAATCGACCGTGGCCACCAGGGCCTGGTCGTCGCTCAGCCGGTAGACGGCCGCGTCATCGGGACGGCCCAAGCCCACCAGCAGATCGGGATAGTCCGCCGGGTCGAAGAGCGCAGCAAGAGGACGCAACACGTGCGCCAGGGCCTCAGGGGCCATCTTGGACGCTCAGCCCGCGCAGGCGGTGAGGGAAGTCAGACGGATTTGTTCGTCGTAGATCATGTTATCGCATCAACACTGCGCGGCAGGGCGCGCCGTCCGCGCCGCCGATCTTGATGGCCAGGCAGATCAGTTGATAGTCGCCAGCTTCGATGGCGCTCAGATCGAGGCCTTCGACGGCAATGACCCCGGCGCCCAGCAGGATCTGATGCGTTGCAACGCCATCGTCGAAGGAGCCCACGGAGAGATAGTCGATGCCCACCAGCCTGACGCCGCGCTCGACCAGCCAGGCCGCGCCGCTGGGCTCGATGGCGATGAAGTCCTCGGCAAAGGCCGTTTCGCCCCGCTGCCAGCGCAGCGAGTTGTCGGTGCGAAAGAGCAGGCGGCGGACGCCGGCCGGGATGTCCAGCGCCTCCAGCGTCTCGGCGCTCAGATGGCCGCGGCCGCGCGCGTCCACCACCAGCGCCGGGCCGATCAGCGTCGCTAGATCCAGGCTTTCCACGGTGGCGCCGCCGCGGATGAAGTGCGCGGGCGCGTCCAGGTGGGTGCCGGTGTGCGCGCTCATGTCCAGCCGGGTGAGGGTGTAGGCATCGCCGCGCTCCAGGTGCGCTGGCTGGCTCAGCCTGATGGGCGGATCGCCGGGCCAGACGGGCAGATCCGGCGTGATGGTCAGCGTGATGTCATGGATAGTCATGGCAGGTCAGGGGCCAATCAGGCCGGTTCAGCGCAGGCCGGCCGCGCGCAGCAAGTGGTCCGCCCAGGCGTCGTCTTCGCTGTCCAGCGGCGGCTCAGGATCGGCCGCGTAGTCGACCATGCGAGCGTAGGGGCCACCGGCGTAGGTCTGCTGAAACGCCAGTTGCAGGTCCAGCAGCACATCGGGGTCTTCCCCGGCCAACGGCACCAGGATACAGGGCAGCGGCTCTCGCAGCGAAATCGGATAGATCGAGAAGTCAATCCAATAGCCATCCCGCAGCGCGCTGCGGTTGAGCAGCACCAGATAGTCGGGCGCCAGCTCGTAGATCGCAGCCTCGAGCTCAGGATAGGGCAACAGCCGCTGCCCGTCGCGCAGCAGGTCGATCTCGATCAGGTTGGCGTCGCTATTCAGAATGTCCCACTGCTTGCTTTGATAGGCGCGGCGATCGGGGCCAGGCTGTTTGTTGGAGGGGCTGATGATCTCAATCAGGGTCACCAGCGCATGGTTGCGCTGGCTGTCGCGAATCTCGACGAAGCGGTGGAGAATCGGATCTGATGGAACGCGGAAATCGATGATCGGAGAGGGTTGCTGGCGCGGCAATTCGAGCGCGGCCGTGGGCGCGGCCGTGTAGGCCACCGCGGCCTCCCCGATGCGGCGCTGGACGACGCTGACATCGGGAATCACCCGTCTCTCCCGGCCGCCGCCCATGACAATTCCCAGCTCGGCCCGTTTCTCAAGCCGGGCATAGTATCGGGCGGGAAGCTGCGCATTGAGCATCGAGCTGATGGTTGCAGCCAGGCGGTCGTGAAAATCTGGCCAGATGTCCGGGGCTTCCAGAAAGGGATCCATTCCGGGAAAAGAACCGCTGGCGGTGGTTAGTCTATCGGTCATTCTGCACACTCCTAACCGGGACGCACATAGATACCGAAACGCCAGGTCGAGGCTCTTCAGGGTGGCGCCGCCGCGAATGAAGTGGCGGGCGTGTCCAGTGCGCGCCGGTCAACTGCGCCCGTAGACCGGCAGCGCGGCGCCGGTGATGTGCGCGGCCGCGTCCGAGGCCAGAAAGACAAACGCGTCGGCGATGGCGGCCGGCGGCACCCATTTGCTCCAGTCGGCGTTGGGCATCTCGGCGCGGTTTTGGGGGGTGTCGATGGTGCCGGGCAGCACGCAGTTGGCGGTGATGCCCTGGTGTTTGTATTCGGCAGCTATGCTCTCGACCAGACGCACCACCACGCTCTTGGAGGCGTTGTAGGCGCTGTGGTTGGCTGTGCCGGCCAGCGCCGCGCGCGCCGCGGTGTGAACGATGCGGCCCGAGCCCTGGCTGAGCATCTGCGGCAGCACGGCGCGGCTGAGGATAAAAGCTGAGCGCGCGTTGAGGTTCATCATCAGGTCCCAGGTTTCCAGCGCGGTCTCATGCGTTGGCGCGCCGGCCTTGTAGCCGCCGACGCTGTTGGCCAGCACGTCCAGGCGGCCATAGCGGGCGACGATAGCCTCCACCGCGCGCTGCACCGAGTCGGGATCCGTTACATCGACGCCGCCGCACAGCATGTGCCGGTCGGAGGCGGCCAGATCCGGGAACTGGGCCGGCAGGCGGTCGGCAGCGCGGTCGGCCAGCGCCAGCCGCGCCCCGGCGGCCAGAAAGGCGTGCGCCACCGCGTGCCCCAGATTGCCTGAGGCCCCGGTCACAAGAACTACCTGGTCATTGAGCTGCTTCATGGTTGGCTCCTGGCTGGTGGCCGCTCACAGATCCAGGCCGAGGCTGGCCAGGCCCAGCAGCGCCGCGTTCTGGTTCAGAATCACGTGTACCGGGAAGCGGATCAGGACGGTGGAGAAACGGCCCTTGTGCAAAAAGGACTGCATGAAATACTTGTGCTCCAGCCAGGGCAGGATGCGCCGCGGGATGCCGCCGCCCAGGTAGATGCCGCCGCTGGCCATGAGCTTCAGGCCCAGGTTGCCCGCCTCGGCGCCAAGGATCGAGACGAACAAACGCAGCGCGGCCACGGCCAGCTCGCAGGGCTGCTGCTCATGGTTGAGCGCGGCGCCGACGATCAACGGCGTCGGGTCGCTGCCCTCCACAAGCTGTTTGGCCAGCCAGGGAGGCTCAGGCGCATAGCCGGTATTCTTGAGGAAGAAGTAGAGGTTGCGGATGCCCAGGCCGGAGCAGACCTTCTCGTAGCTGACATGGTCGTACAGACGCAGCATATAGCGCAGCAGGCTCATCTCCAACTCGTCGGTGGGGGCAAAATCGGCGTGGCCGCCCTCTGAGGCAAAGGCGCGATAGTGGCTGCCATCCCAGGTGAGATAGGCCTGGCCCAGGCCGGTGCCTGGCGCAAGGACGGCAATGGGGCCGTGCGGTTCCACGTCGCCGTCGTTGAGGGTGTGCAGCTCCTCCGGCTGCAGGTGCGGCACCGCATAGGCAATGGCCTGCAGGTCGTTGAGCAAGGTGATCGCCTCGACCTGCAACACCTCTTGCAGGCGGCTCTGCCGGATGACCCACGGCAGGTTGGTGATGGTGGCCTGGCCGCCGGAGACGGGGCCTGCCACGCCGAAGACCGCGCGTTCGACCGGCAGATTGACCTCAGCCATGAACGCCTGGACAATGGTCTCCAGATTGGCAAACTGTCCGCTGGGAAAGAGTTGCTCGACGATGGCTTCGTGCGCCCCTTTTTCTGGCGAAAAGATCGCCAGATGGGTCTTGGTGCCGCCGATGTCGCCTGCCAATAGCATGATGGCCTCCTGTGCCGATTCAAGTGCAACAAAGCGTCTTAGTAACTATCCAAAATTAACTTGGTGCTCTGGCCGGTCTCCGACCGAGCCAACCCGCGATGTTATTTCTTGACAGTTACCTATGCTGTGCCTGCTCAGCCAGTCGTTCAGAAACCGGCTCGCGCGGCGCAGTATAGCATCATAGCACGCCGACATCCAATTCATCGCACCGG
>JACSRL010000680.1 GCA_014879765.1 Anaerolinea sp.
TTGCCTCTCTACTCTGCTCAGGCCGGTCTCTGACCGTGCCTCCGCTCAGGCCGGTCTCTGACCGTGCCTGATCCGATCATCCAGCCTCGCCATCCAGCAGCTTGCGGATCTCCGCGCTCAGCTCAGCGCGCGTCGTCGGGCCGACAAACACCTTGGCCACATTGCCCTGCTGGTCGATGACAAAAGTCTCCGGCAGCCCCTGGACGCCATAGGCATTGTAGATCCGTCCCTGGATGTCAGGGCCGTTGGGATAGGTGATGCCGTACTGCTCCAGCCATTGCAGATTCAGCGGTTCCTGGTCGAGATAGTCCACGCCGACGAAGGCCACGCCCTGGTCCTTGAAATCCTGCCAGGCCTGCTCCAGGTCGACAGCCTCGCCCTTGCAGGAGACGCACCAGGTAGACCAGAAATTCACCACCACCACCTGGCCGGCCATGTCAGAGAGCTGCAACGTCTCGCCCTCGAAGGTGGTCAGCGTGAAATCGGGCGCGGCGCCGGCCTCGACCCGCTTCTCGCCAGCGATGAGCAGACCGTACATCAGCAGCGCCACGAAGAAAGCGGCCAGGCCAAGAATCGCCCAGCGGCCGATGCCGCTCTTCCTGGCGGTCGGGGCCTCAGTGGCAGTCATTTCCGTTTCAGTCATCTTGCACTCCTTTCAGTCCAGTCCTTCCAATCCTTCCAGATCAGCATCAACCTGCGCCAAAAACTCAGCCTGCCCGGCTGCGCCGTTCGCTGCACGGGGGGCAGCCGCAGACGCGGCGGTGGCCGGGGCCGCGGCCGGCGCCTTGGTCCAGCCGCGCAGCGTCCACAGCAGCCAGACCGCGCCGGCGATCAACGCCACCACCGGCAACGCCCAGATCAGCCAGTTGAGCCCCTCGCGCGGCGGCTCGCCCAGCACGATGGGGCCATACTGCGCCACGAACTCCTGCTTGATCTGCTCCTTCGATGCGCCGGCCGTCAGACGTTCGGCGATCACCTGGCGCATCTGCACGCAGGCCTGCAGCTCGCAGTTGTCCAGCCGCACGCCGTTGCACAGGGGGCAATACAGCTCGCGCGCGACCGTTTGAATCTGGTCCAGGGTGGGTGTGGGGGCTTCTTGCGCCTGAGCCGCGGGGACGATCAGCGCCAGGCAGAGCAACAGGGCAACCACAGGCCGTCGCCACCTTCCTTCCCGCTTGCGCCGGCCAGCGACATCGAACTTGATCAGTTGATCCATAAGTCTCATGCTTCTTCGTCGAAGATTTGTACTCGGCAACACGAGCGCAATTATACCACAGGTCGCGGGATTGCCTAGTCTTGACAGTCACATTTCTGCTCACACCGGACAGCCCCGCCGCCCCCGCAGAGCAATCTGAAGAATCGTCGTAACTGCCCAGGATGCAGATTGCCAAATTTGACATTTGGTCACTTATTTGGTACAACATAACATAAGCCGCGCGTTGTGCCGGCTGTTCATTCTTTGTTATCCGCTTGTATTCATCATGGAGAGTCGAAGATGCGCCCCACCTATCCCCTCAAGTTAGCAATTCTTCTGGCCTTGCTGCTGGCCTTGCTGCTGCCCGCCCTGCCCGCGGCCGCCGCGCCTGACTATCAGGGCGGCACGCACGTGGTTCAGCGCGGCGAGACGCTCAGCCAGATCGCCCGACGCTATGGCGTGAGCATGGCTGCCCTGGCCCAGGCCAACGGCATCAGCAACCCCAACTTCATCTATTCGGGCCAGCGGCTGACCATTCCCGGCGCCTCAGGCGGCGCCAGTTCCGGCGGATCGGCGACCAGCGGCGTGCATGTGGTGCGCGCCGGCGAGAACCTGAGCAGCATCGCCGCCCGCTACGGTGTGAGCATGGCCGCCCTGGCCCAAGCCAACGGCATCGCCAATCCCAACCATATCTACGTGGGCCAGCGGCTGACCATCGGATCGGGCAGCGCGGCCGCGGCCCAGCCAGCCGCGGCTCAGCCGGCCGCCAGCCAAACGACGGCCAGCCAGCCAGCCGCCAGCAGCGGCCGCTGGATCGACATCAACCTGAGCAGCCAGACGCTGACCGCCTACGAGGGCAGCACTCCCGTCTTCAGCACCCTGGTCAGCACCGGCTCGACCTTTCCCACCCCGGTGGGCACCTATTCCATTCTCTACCACGTTCAGTCGCAGCGCATGACCGGCCCCGGCTATGACCTGCCCAACGTGCCCTGGGTGATGTACTTCACCAATCGCGGCCATGCCATCCACGGCGCCTACTGGCACAACAACTTTGGCCAGCCCATGAGCCACGGCTGCGTCAACATGCGGCCCGAAGAGGCGCAGTGGCTCTATGACTTCACCCCCAACGGCGCCCAGGTGGTGGTACACTACTAGCAGCCCGCCGCTCTTATGAAGAGGCCGCCGGTCGCTTTCTGCGACCGGCGGCCTCTTTGTTTTGGTTGACGCCCAGGCTTGGGGCGGCAAAGCCGGCCGATTGAAGCTATGCCGGGTTCGTGACGGCAAAGGGCCTCGCTGGCAAGACTGGGCCGGTGCGGCGCCGTCCGAAGTCTCGTCGGTTCATGCAGCCGCCCGCTGCTGTCCAAACTGGGGATCCTTCGCCAACAACTGTCTCAGCCCCTCGCGCAACTGGGTGCGGGGCTGATAGTCCAGCAACTGGCGCGCCCGGCTCAGATCGGCCACCAGGCGCGAGACGCCCCCCTGGCTGGTGTTGTTCAACACGGCCGGCTCCCGGCCGGTCACCGCGGCAATCTGCCGCACCAGCTCCCGCAACGAGGTCTCTTCGCCCGATCCGATGTTGATGATCTGGCCCACCGCGGCCTCGGTCTGGCTGGCCGCGGCCAGACCGCGCACCACATCGTCCACATAGACGAAGTCACGGGTCTGTCGCCCGTCGCCGTGGATCACCAGCGAGCCGCCATCCAGGGCGCGCTTGAGGAACAGGGGCGCCACCGGCGCGTGGGCCGGCGGAACGCGCTGGCCCGGCCCATAGGCGTTGAAAATGCGCAGGGCTGCCGCCTCCAGGCCGTAAAGCTTGCCCAGGGTGAACAGATACTGCTCGGCCGCGATCTTGCTGGCGGCATAGGGGGAGCCGGGGTTGGGACGCAGCGCCTCATGCACCGGCTGGCTTGGCTGCTCGCCGTAGACCGTGGCCGACGAGGCCAACACCACCCGCCGCACCCCCACATCGCGCATGGCAGCCAGCAACGCCACCGTGCCGCCCACGTTGACGTCGTTGTACTCCTGCGGATAGAGGATCGACTCCGACACAGCCACACGCGCGGCCAGGTGATAGACGCACTCCACCTCCTGCAACTGGGTCCACAGGGTGGGCACATTGCGCACATCGCCGCGCGAGAAGAGCACGCGTCGATCCAAGCGCGCGGGGTCGCCAGTGCTCAAGTCGTCCAGCACCCGCACGGCGTGACCGTTGTTCACGAGGTGATTGGCCAGCGCAACTCCCAAAAAGCCGGCCCCTCCGGTGATCAGATATCGCATGGGCCGATTATAGCACAGCCCAAGACTCTGGCCTAAACTCAACCCAAGACGTGGCATGAGAAACCCGGTTGGTTACTGTCCAGCCGGCGGGTGCGTGTACGTTGATTGAGTAGGCCGCCGTATCGAAATCAACGTACACGCACCCGCCG
>JACSRL010000657.1 GCA_014879765.1 Anaerolinea sp.
TGCGACGCGCGTTACCTCAACCCGCTCCCCCACTCCGGGGTGCTTCGCAATCGACCTACGCTAACCAACTCATCTCCAACACACCCAAAACAAAAAAGCCAACCGGTTGTTCGGTTGGCTTTTTTGTGCAACGTGGCGGGCCCGACGGGTCTCGAACCCGCGATCTCTGGCTTGACAGGCCAGTATGTTAGCCGACTACACCACGGGCCCACGTTTGCTACGGGAGCTATTATACACAGCCGCGGGCTTTCGTCAAATTGTACCCTGGCTGCGGAAAAATCGCTTGCCATCTGCAACAGACTGTGCTATACTTTGCTCGTCGTTATCTATTGCGTCGCAGGTTGCCGGACCCTGTGAGGCGCCCGCGACACCCATCGTCCACTCGAAGGAGGGAACAATCGATGTTTCAGCAGCTCATTCTCATCGGTAATCTGGGCAATGACGCGGAGTTGCGCTATACGGCTGATGGCACGCCGGTAGCCAACTTCAGTCTGGCGGTCAACCGCAGGTGGACCAAAGACGATGGCAGCCACACCGACGAAACCACCTGGTTTCGTGTCACAGTGTGGCGCAAGCAGGCCGAAAGCCTTAGCCCTTATCTGAAGAAGGGGCGCCAAGTGATGGTGATTGGCCGGGTGGCGGCGCGCGGCTATGTGGGGACCGACGGGTCTCCGCGCGCTAGTCTGGATGTAACGGCTGACAGCATCAGACTCATGGGCGGCCCGCGCGGCGAAGAGGGCGCATTGGCAGAGCCGGCAGCGGAGGAAGAGGTCTTCTTCTAGCCGCCAGCACTCACGAAAGGCCCTCTGGGTTCCCGCAGCCCAGAGGGCCTTTTGTGTTCATGGCGCCAACACCGCGGCGAACGCATCGATGGCGCGCTCGATCTCCTGGGCGGTGACGTGGTAGTTGGTCACGGCCCGCAGTTTGGGGCCGCCCATGGTCAACAGCCAGACGTCCTGTGCGTGCAGCCGTGCAGCCAGTTGCTGCGGCGTCATATCGGGCCGATCCAGCGCGAAGATCACGATGTTGGTCTGCACCGTGGCCGGATCCAGCACGATGCCAGGCAGACCAGCGATCCCCTCGGCCAGCCGGCGGGCGTGGGCGTGATCGTCGGCCAGGCGTTCCACCATCTCGTTCAGGGCCACGATGCCGGCCGCGGCGATGACGCCCGACTGGCGCATGGCGCCGCCCAGCACCTTGCGCGCCCGCCGCGCCTCCTGGATGAAGGGCCGCGTGCTGACCACCATGGACCCCACCGGCGCGCCCAGCCCCTTGCTCAGGCAGAAACTGACGGAATCGCAGCCAGCCACCAGCGTCGAAACCTCCAGCCCCAGCGCCACGGCCGCGTTGAAGACGCGCGCGCCGTCCAGGTGCAGCGCCAGCCCGCGGCTGTGGGCCAGGGCCGCGGCCGCGTCCATGGTGGTCAGCGGCAGCACCGCGCCGCTGCAGCGGTTGTGGGTGTTCTCCAGCGCCAGCAGCCTGGTGCGCGGCGCGTGTACGTCGTTGGGGCGGATGGCAGCCTCGATCAAGTCCAGGTCGATACTGCCGTCGGGCCGATTGGGCAGTGGCCGCGGGTGGATGCTGCCCACGGCCGCGGAGCCGCCGGCCTCGTAGATGTAGATGTGCGCCTGGTCGCCCAGGATCACCTCGTCGCCGCGGCCGCAGTGGGTCAGCAGGCTGACCAGGTTGGCCATGGTGCCGGAGGGAACGAAAAGCGCCGCCTCCTTGCCCAGCCGCGCCGCGGCCAGCTCCTCCAGCCGCTTGACCGTGGGGTCATCCCCCAGCACGTCGTCGCCCACCTCAGCCTCAGCCATGGCCCGGCGCATGGCCGGCGTGGGTTTGGTAACCGTGTCAGAACGCAGATCGATGATGGTCATGGGAAGTCCTTTTGTGCGTGATCAGTAACGAGTAACGAGTAACTCGTAACCCGGAAACACTCTCCATAACACGGAAAAGCTCTCCGGTTACGCATTACTCGTTACGTGAATGGAGACTCACGTTTCACGCCTCACGCATCACCACGCGATAGCGCACCTCGTCGAAGGCCACGCCATCGCGGTTGTGTTCGATCTTGCTGGCGCCGTCGGGCTGGAAGCCTTGCGCCTCGTAGAAACAACAGGCCCGTTGGTTGCTGCGCAACACCCAGAGCGTGATCTCCGTGAGGCCCTGGCTGTACAGTTCCTTCTTGGCCCGCGCCATCAAGGCCGCGCCGCAGCCATGACGCCAGAATTCGGGGTGGACATAGAGGGCGTAGATCTCGCCGACGCGCCGGGCATCGACATCCTGATCGCGCTGCGGGCCGATGACCAGCCAGCCGGCGATCTGGCCATCCAGCTCGGCCACCCAAACCTGTTGGCTCTGGCTGGCCAGCCGTTCTTGCCAGCGCGGCAGCCGTAGAGCCGGGGAAAGGCTGTCCAGCAGGCTGTCAGGCAACAGGCCGCGGTAGCCCACCTGCCAGGCGCGCACGTGGATCTCGGCCAGCGCGCGGGCGTCGTCGGGAACGCCGGCGCGCACGAGCACTGGGGGACTCATGCGTCGAATGCCTCCTCGAACAGAACACCTGCCCAGACCCTGGTGACAGGGCCGCGCAAGGTCGCCGTCCAGTCTGGTGCGATGCTCACCTCCAGCCGGCCGCCGGGCATCGACACCGTCACCTGCGCATCGCACAGCCCCAGCCGGTGCGCCACGGCAGCGGCCGCGCAGGCGCTGCTGCCGGAGGCCAGGGTGTAGCCCGCGCCCCGCTCCCAGATCTCGATGCGCACCCGGTCGCGGCCCAGCACCTGCATGAACTGGACATTGGTGCGGCGGGGGAAGCGGGCGTCGGTCTCGATCAACGGGCCCAGCCGCTGCGCCTCGGCCGCGCTGAGCTCCTCGCACAGCACCACGCAGTGTGGATTGCCCAGCGTGGCCGCGCAGTAGCGCAGCTCAGCGCCGCCCGCGTGCAGCGTCTCGTTCAGCGCCTCGCGCCGCGGGCCGGCCACGGGGATCTCCCGGCTGTCGAAGCTGACCCGGCCCATGGCTACCGTCGCCATGCGGCCGCCCGACTCCATTTGGGCCGTGACCAGGCCACCGGCCGTGGCCACGCTGAACGGCCTCTCATCCACCAGGCCGCGATCCCACAGGTAGCGGGCGAAGATGCGCAGCCCGTTGCCGCTCTTCTCCGCCTCGCTGCCGTCGGGGTTGAAGATGCGCAGGCCGAAGCTGGCCGCGGCCGCCGGCAGCGGGCCCAGCAGGACGCCATCGGCCCCGGCGCCATAGTGACGGTCGCAGAGGCGCCGGATCTGTTGCGGCGTCAGCTCGCCGGGCAGGTCGGCCGGGTCGATCACGAGGTAGTCGTTGCCCAGGCCGTGGTATTTGTTGAAAGGCAGCGCCGGGCTGTGTGGGTTGGGCATGGTTGACTGGGACTCAAGGTACTGGGCATGAGAAACCGGTTTTTTTGGCAGGAGAAAAACCCGGTTTTTGGTAACTGCTCAGCCGGCGGGTGCGAACACGTTGATTTCGATACGGCGGCCTACTCAATCAACGTTTCTGGTAACTGCTCAGCCGGCGGGTGCGAACACGTTGATTTCGATACGGCGGCCTACTCAATCAACGTGTT
>JACSRL010000556.1 GCA_014879765.1 Anaerolinea sp.
TCGCTCTGGCCGGTCTCCGACCGAGCCAGCACGCCCTTTTCGCTCTGGCCGGTCTCCGACCGAGCCAGCGCACGCTCCAGGATCAGCAGCGCGGTCGGATCAGCCCGCAGCTCCACACCGTCGCCGGCCAGCCGCTGCGCCATTCTGGGCAGAAACTCAGCCGCCGCGTCACGGTGTACCAGCACCGTGTCCAGCGCGTTGCAGACGCTGGGTCGCTGCGTCTTGGCGTTGTGGATGATCTCCACCGCCTTGGCCTGGTCGGCCGAGGCGTCCACGAACAGATGGCAGATGCCCAGGCCGCCGGTCATCACCGGCACCGTGGCCTGCTCGCGGCAGAGCTTGTGCAGCGCCGCGCCCCCGCGCGGGATGATCATGTCCACGTAGGCGTCCAGCCGCAGCAGCTCGGTGATCAGGCTGCGGTCGATGCGGTCGATGTAGAGCAGCGCGTCGGCCGGCAGGCCAGTCTCCTCCAGCGCGGCCTGGATCACCTGAACCATGGCCAGGTTGCTGCGCAGCGTTTCCTTGCCGCCGCGCAGGATGGCCGCGTTGCCCGTTTTCAGGCTCAGCGCGGCGATGTCGATGGTCACATTGGGCCGCGCCTCGTAGATCACCCCCAGCACCCCCAGCGGCGTGCGGCGGCGGGCGATGCGCAGGCCGTTGGGCAGCACCCGGCCATCGAACTCCTGGCCGACCGGGTCAGGCAGGGCCGCTACCGACCGGGTGTCGGCCGCGATGCCGGCCAGCCGCTCTTCGTCCAGCAGCAGCCGGTCCAACAGCGCGGGAGAAAGGCCGGCCGCCTGGCCATCGGCCACATCCAGCCCGTTGGCAGCCAGGATCGGCGCCTGGTCACGTTCCAGGCCATCGGCGATGGCCTGGAGCGCGGCGTTCTTCTGCGCGGTGGAGGCGCGGGCCAGCAGGCGGCCGGCCGCCTTGGCGCGCTGGCCGAGAGAGATCATAATTGAATCGCTCACAATAAAACTCCTAGGTACCAATAGCTATGGCCCAGCCGGCGCTTTCGATCACCACCTGGAGAGCACTTTCCAGCGTGCGAAACGCAGACAATTGGCGAAGCGGAGAAAAATCTGTTATCAACGACGACACCCGCAATGCACTCTGCGTCGCTCGAAATTGTTTCAACCGGCGTCCATGCAGGCCAGATGCCTGACGCAGGAGCTCATGCAGCACCGTTTTCGGGTCAGGCAAGCTTTCAAGCTCCATCAGCCCTGGAAGAGCAAGCGATTGACGACCTGATCGATTGCCTGCTGCATGTCTGATGGCTGTCTCATCGAACAAGAGCCAAGCCTCGGTCATTCGAATCGGAATCACACATACCCAAGGAGGTGCGACAGCAGGGGGAGCGTTGATAGCCTCGTGGATTTCGTTTTTACGCTGATCCAGAGACTGTTTTTCCGCGTCACGATGGACGAATAAGAGATCACAAGGATACAGATCTAAAGCCAGGCGGATCTTGTCACGCAGATCTCTCGGCGGATCTGGAAGGCGACGCAGATCTGCCAGCCTCGCCTGAACAGCGCATTTTACGCCGTTTTCACGCAACAACCATGATAGGAGCGGCAGCAAAGCGACGTCCGAACTGCCATCTGAAACCAGTGAGTATGTCAGTTCGATCATGGCTATTCTGTGATCAGGTTCGTACCTGGCGTGGAGAAAAAGCCCAATTGGCGCATATCGTCGCGATCAACAACACGTCGGACCTGGCGTTTCTCCTGTGATTCTCCGTTGGCCTGGCCAAACTCAGGGCGCAGAACGGGATTCAGATAAGCCAAGAGCTGTCCTCTGGCCACTGGCTTGGTCTCAGGGTTCGCCCGTTCGCGCCATGTGTCTGGCAGCCAACTGAAACGCGCGGCCTTGAACCTGACGTTGGCGTCGTCAACGACCTCACGCAGCTCTGCCACCAGCAGACTGTCGTCAGGAACCTGATTCACCACAACTGGCGAATGCGTATTGATGATTACCTGGCGCAGCGGGTTATCAGTTCCGACTGGCATCTCGACATCGCAGACGATATCCTGTAACAAATCAATAATCGCAGGAATCCGACTGGGATGAATGCCATTTTCTGGTTCTTCCATACACATGAGCCCACCGGCGCTTGGTTCGATATCCAGGACTGCAAGAGCCAGGAAACGCAACGTACCATCGGAAAGAGATCGGGCTGGATAGACCGTTCCATCCCGCTCGGTAACGTGCAAGGTGAGCAACTCCCGCTTTGGATCCCGATCGACCCCCACCGCAGTGACGTCATCGATGAACTCGGACAGCCGGCGGGCCACACGCTCATAGACCGGTGATTGGTCACCGTTTCTCTGGTCTGTTTGGTCTGGTAAACGAGCCAGATAGTACAATGTGGCAGGCACGTGAGAACCATCCGCCAACATACCCGGTGACGTTGTAAAGGAGTCCGGCTCTCGCAGCGCCGAAGGTTCAAGTTGAAGCGATTGCCAAGCCTGCATCTCCCGCCGAACGACGAGCGCTGTGGGGCTTTCGGTTGCATTTACGGTGGAAAGGACGGTTCTCGGCAAGTTGGCAGCCAGGAATGTTTTTGGCATGCCTTGAACACCATCCTGGCTCAATCTGACGAAAGATCTGTCGCCATCTTCTTTGGTAGCTATAAAAGGCGATGTTCTTCGTCCCCACAATACTGACCGTCGCCACTCCTTTGAATGAGGGAACCGCAACACGGAAGGACCAACCCCCAGGTTTATGTGCTGCAGTTCCTCCTTGCACAACACAAGAGAACCGAGTGTCGGAAGGTTTCCGTCAGTACGATAGCCGATGGTGAGGCAATAGCGAACCAGGGTGATCTTCGCCGTCGCTTTTTGGCCGAGATCATCGATCGCCTCTTTAGGAATGATCATCTCGGCCTCGAACGTCATGGTGTCCCTATAGGTATTGCCGACACGATGAAACAAGCCGCGGATGTCCCCGGTCCGCTTGCCTTCCGAGCGCACAGCCAACGCCGCATTCATCAGGGTATCATTGGCCAGCAAACTGAGAAACCGAATTGCGTCAAACAAATTTGATTTGCCGACGGCGTTCGGTCCAGCTATACACGTGAATGGCCCGAACCTGACGTCAACATCCACCAAGTTCTTGAATCCTGACACTTTCAGCCGCGTTAACATGATGACGCTCTCCGTATGAGCCTAAACCGATTAGCTCTTGCCATTATAGCGGAACACTGGGCTCCGTCAAGGTTGGCCTATCTCATCGACATTTCAGCGACCAAGAGCGGGCATCTACCATTCGGTCCATAGGGCGCCGAAGCTCCTGCCGAAATGATACGAGTGTGTTTGAAATGAGTTGACGTCCCAGACTTCGGACGGCGAAGCCGGCCGGTTGAAGTTATGCCAGGTTCTTGATGGCAAAGGGCTTCGCGCGCAGGACTCGGCCGGTGCGGCACCGTCCGAAGTCTTGTCAGTTCAAGCAGACCGCAATTCAAGTATCTGCGCGTCAGCGCCCGGCGCCAAACGATCTTGTGTAGTAACTGTTTAGATGCCGGGCAATTGCGCTTGACTTCGTAGCGTGAATTGGCTTCACGTGTCACATTGCAAGCGTAGATGCTACGCTAAGTGCCCGGCACCTACGGCTGAATAGTCACCTTGTGTACAAAAAAACTCGACTTCGGCGTCAACATCAGTCAACGCCAAAGTCGAGTTGTAGGGTCGATGGTCGCCGAAACGCTACCGCAGCCGGCCCAGCACTTCATCCATCACCAGATGCGATGCGCCCTGCACGCCCCAGAGCAGGCCCCGCTTCTCCAGGTTGATCACGCGCTTGACGGTGCCCTGGACCGCGCCGACCACCGGCTCCAGACGCTGGCGGGTGGATGTGCCGCGCGTCATCTTGAGCACGGCCTTGCCCAGCTCGTAGTTGCCGGGGGAGCGCATGATGGTGGCAATGTCGAAGGCCGGCGGCGGCTGGCCCACGGCATAGGCGTAGGGTCGGGTGAACTGGACCACCCCTTCTTTGCCGTGGATGCGCCCATAGCCGGAGTGCTTGATGCCGCCGAAGGGCAGCATGGGGACGGCAAACTGCGTGATGGTGTCGTTGATGATCACCGAGGACGCCTCGATCTGGCGCGCCACCTTCCAGGCGTGCTGCAAGTCCCGGCTCCAGACCGATGCGCCCAGCCCAAGCTGGCTGTCATTGGCCAACTCGATGGCCTCGGCATCGCTGGCCACCTTGACGATGGGCATAAACGGCCCGAAAGTCTCTTCGTTCATCAGCTTCATGTCATGCGTGACATCCACCAGCACGGTGGGGCTGACGAAGTTGCCGACCATCTCACCGCCGGCCAGCACGCGCGCGCCGCGCTCCTGGGCGTCGGCCAGATGGGCGGCGATCACCTTCAGTTGGCGCGGGTCGGTGATGGGGCCAAGATCAAACATGCTGGCGGTGTCCCGCGAGTAGCCCATGGTGAAGCGCTCGGTCTCGTGCAGCACCAGCTCCAGGAACTGATCGTACACCTGCTCGTGGACATAGACGCGTTCGACCGCCATGCAGGTCTGGCCGGCGTTGAAGAAGGCGCCCCAGACACCCCAGCGCGCGGCCGCGGCCAGATCGGCGTCTTCCAACACGATCATGGCGTCCTTGCCGCCCAGCTCACAGGCCAGGGGAGTCAGCTTCTCGGCCGCGACCTTGGCCACCGTGCGGCCGGTCAGGGTCGATCCGGTCAGGAAGATATAATCGGGGTCGGACTGCACCAGCGCCGCCCCAACCCGGCCATCGCCGTGCAACACGCGCACGAAAGGCTTCATCTCTGGCACGCGTTCGATCAGGCGCTCCAGCAGCAGGCCGGTGGCCGCGGTCACCTCCGAGGGCTTCAGCACCACGGTGTTGCCCGCCAGCAGCGCGCCCAGCACGGGCGGCATGGCCAGCGCAAAGGGATAGTTCCAGGGAGAGATAACCGCCACCACGCCGTAGGGCCGCGGCTCCACATAGCACTTCTTGAAGAAGAACATGCTGCTGGAGACCTCGTAGCGCTTCAGCCAACGCTTGGCATGTTGCAGATAGGAATCGAGCATATCGACGGTGATGAAGACCTCGATCATGGCGTCCTGGCGCGATTTGCCGCAGTCCTGGTTGATCACGTCGGTGATCTCGTCCATGGAGTCGATCAGCAGCTTTTGGAATTTGCGCAGGACCGCCACGCGCGTGGCCACATCCTTCCGGGCCCAGATGCGGGCCGCCGTCCGCATCTCCGCCATGGCCTGCTCCACATCGGCGGGCGTGGCCATGGGCAACTCCCCAAAGCTGTTGCCGGAGGCAGGGTTGATGAATTTCAACATGTCTGGCGCGGCAGGCCTGGAAGTTCCATTTTCTTCGAAGCCAGCCACAGGCGCGGTCTTGGCCATTTCCCCATGGCCGTTGCCGTTCGTTGGGCTGACGATCTCTAGCAAATCAGTGCCGGTAGTCATGGTTGCTCCTTTTTCTTCAGTAAAGAGGGAGGAAATCCGCCGCAGTTTGCCAGGAAAACAGGGGATAGGCCGAAAACACGCCTGCCAGTGCGGCGCTGGCAGTGCAGCCAGGCAGTACAATCGGTGGTCTAACAGTATACCACACTATGACGCAGCGCGCCACAATTCGATTGGGGTGCTCAAAGCGGGTTGAACCGCGAGACTTGGAAAGTCGCCGGGGCTTGCGAGCGAAGCCCTTTGCCGTCAAGAATACAGCACCACCAGGTCATCGCGATGGACGAGCTCCGGGCTGTTCTCGTAGCCCAGGATGCCGGCGATCTCCTCCGAACGCCGGCCCTGGATGAGTTTCAGCGAAACCACGCCGTAGCGGGTCAAGCCGCGGGCGATCTCGCGGCCGGCGCGGTTGCAGATGCGCACCGTATCGCCCCGCTCAAACTGCCCCTCGACGCTCACGACGCCCACCGGCAGCAGGCTGCGCCCCTGGCTGACCAGCGCGGTCGCTGCGCCGTCGTCCACGGTGACGCGGCCGGCCGGCGCGGGCCCGCCCAGCAGCCAGCGTTTGCGGCTCTCCAGCCGGTTGGCCAGCGGCGTGAAGCGGGTGCCCACCCGCTCGCCCTGCACCACCCGCACCACCACCTCCTCCACCGCGCCGGCCGCGATCACTACCTCGGCGCCGCCGCGGCGGGCCAGGTCGGCCGCGGCCAGCTTGGTGCTCATGCCGCCGGTGCCCAGCCCACTGCGGCTGCCGCCGGCCAGCGCGTGCAGCTCGTCGTCGATCTGTTCCACCTCAGTGATGAGCTGCGCGGCGGGATCGGTGCGCGGGTCGGCGGTGAACAGCCCCGGCTGGTCGGTGAGGATCAGCAGCAGCTCCGCCTCCACCAGATTGGACACCAGCGCCGACAGGTTGTCGTTGTCGCCCAGCTTGATCTCCTCGGTGGAGATGGCATCGTTTTCGTTGATGATGGGCACAATGCCGGCGGCCAGCAGGGCTTGCAGCATGTCGCGCGCGTTCAGATAGCGGTTGCGGTCGTCCAGGTCTGAGCGAGTCAGCAGCACCTGACCGACGACGATGCCGTAGATGTCGAAGAACTGCTCGTAGTGGGCCATCAGCCGGCTCTGGCCCACCGCGGCCAGCATCTGCTTGGCGGGCATGGCCACCGGCAAGGAGCGCTGGCCCAGCCGCTCCCGGCCGGCCGTGATAGCGGCCGAGCTGACCACCACCACCTCGACGCCGGCCGCGTGCAGCCGGGCGCATTGGCGCACGATGTCCAGCATGCGCGGCCGGTTGAGCTGCGGCGAGCCGGCCGTCAGCACACTGGTGCCCAGCTTGAGGACAAGACGGCGACAGGAAAAAGAGGTTGGGGGTGTTGGCATAGTTTGGTCAAACGCTGGTGCGCGGCAGCCGGCGCAGGGAGATCGATCGGGCCTTTGGCGGCCGATCTGGATGCGCCCCAAGTCTACAGCCACAGCCCTGTTCTGCCAAATCGCTCTGGCAATCTGAAGACGCCAATCCACCAATCGCCAGGCCACCAATTTACTTCTTGCATACTGCCTATGCTATACTCCACTCCCTATGAACCCAAAGGCACTCCACGTTCTGGAATTCCACAAGATCTTGCAGCGCCTGGCCGCACACACCAGCTTTTCGGCTGGCCGCGAGCTGGCCCTGGGCACGGCGCCCACCGACGATCTCAGCCTGGCGCGCCAGTGGCTGGCCGAGACCAGCGAGGCGCGCCGTCTGCTGGGTGAGCACTCGGACGTCCACCTGGGCGGCGTACACGATGTGCGCCCCATGCTGCCGCTGGCCGAACGCGGCGCCGTGCTGCTGGCCGGCGACCTGCTGGAGATCCGCAGCACGCTGCTGCGCGCCCGTGCCTTGCGCGCCCTGCTCACCCGTCAGGAGACCCGCTTTCCCAACCTGGCCGACATCGGCTTTCGCATCGAGCCGGTGGCGCATGTGGCCGACCAGATCGCCCTGGTGATCAACGAACGCGGCGAGATCCTGGACAACGCCAGCCCCCGCCTGGCCCGCCTGCGCGGCGAGATCAAGGTGGTGCAAAGCCGCCTGATGGAGCGGCTCAGCAAGCTGATCAGCTCCTCCGACAGCGCGCAGTACCTGCAAGAGGCCATTGTCACCCAGCGCCAGGGCCGCTATGTGATCCCGCTCAAGGCGGAGTTCAAGGGACGCATCCGCGGGCTGATCCATGACCAGTCGGCCAGCGGCGCCACCCTCTTCATCGAACCCTTTGGCGTGGTGGAGCTGAACAACGAGTGGCGCAAGCTGCAACTGGACGAGCTGGAGGAGATCCGCCGCCTGCTGGCTGAGCTGAGCGACCTGGTGGGCAGCGAGGCACGCGCCATCCGGCAAACCGTCGAGGCGCTGGCCTTGCTGGACCTGATCATCGCCCGCGCCCGCTATGCCGACGACCTGCGCGCCAGCGAGCCGGAGCTGGTAGAGTTCAAGGACAAGAGGGAAAGACCGGAAAGAGGCGCCGCACGTCGCAAGACCAATCTGCAGGACGACGACCCTTCACGCCTCACGCCTCACGCAGCATTCCGCCATCCCGGCTCCGTCATCGATCTGCGCAAGGCGCGCCACCCGCTGCTGGACCCGGAGACGGTGGTGCCCATCGATGTCTACCTGGAAGAGGACTATTTCGTCATCCTGATCACCGGCCCCAACACCGGCGGCAAGACGGTGACGCTCAAGACGGTGGGGCTGCTGGCGCTGATGGCCCAGTCTGGACTGCATCTGCCGGCCAAAGAGGGCTCGATGCTCTCCTGTTTTGAGACCATCTTCGCCGACATCGGCGACGAGCAGAGCATCGAACAGAGCCTTTCCACCTTCTCCAGCCACATGACCAACATCATCGGCATTCTGGATGAGGCCGACCAGCGCAGCCTGGTCTTGCTGGACGAGCTGGGCGCGGGCACCGACCCGGAGGAGGGATCGGCGCTGGCGCGGGCCCTGCTGGATCACCTGGTGCAGCGCAGCGTCACCACCCTGGCCACCACCCACTACAGCGATCTTAAGGTCTATGCCCACAGCACCCCCGGCGTGCGCAACGCCAGCGTGGAATTCAGCCTGGAGACGTTGGCGCCCACCTATGAGCTGAGCATCGGCCTGCCGGGCCGCTCCAACGCGCTGGCCATCGCCACCCGGCTGGGGTTGGACCGTGCCATCGTCAGCGCGGCCGAGACGCTGGTGCGCCCCGAGGCGCTGGAGGCTGACAGCCTGCTGCTCGACATCAAAACCACGCGCGAGCGGCTGGAGGCTGAACGTTCCACGGCCGAAGCGGCCCGCCGCCAGGCTGAGGCGCACGAGAAAGAGCTGCGCTACCGCCTGACGCGCATCGAAGAGGCGCGGCGCGAGGTGCTCAACGAGGCGCGCGCCCAGGCCCAGGCCGAGCTGGACGAGCTGGAACTGGAGATCGATCGCGCGCGCCGCCAGTTGGCCGGCTTCAGCGCGGGCGGCCCCGTGGCCAGCGGCCTGAGCACCCACCAGCAGATGCTGGCCGAGGCGCAGCAAGTTCTGGCCCAGCGGCGCAAGGCGGCCGAGGCCGCGCCGGCCTCCGTCGAGGCGCCGGCCACGCCCGACCAGCGCGCCACGCCGCTGGCCGCGGGCGATACCGTCTGGATCCCCAGCCTGCAGGCCAGCGGCCAGATCGTGGCCATCGCGCCGGCCGACCAGGACGCCGAGGTGCAGATCGGCTCCTTCCGCATGCGCCTGCCCCTGGGCCGGCTGGAGCGGCGCGATATGAGCCAGGCCGCGCCGGTGGGCATCGCCAAGCCGCGGCGGCTGACGACGCCTGAGCCGGCCAGCACCCTCGCGCCGCTGCCCCAAGTCGGCCTGGAGCTGGACATCCGCGGCGCCAGCGTGGACGAGATGCTGCCCCGGCTGGAGAAATACCTGGACGATGCCTATCTGGGATTGATGCCCTGGGTGCGCATCATCCACGGCAAGGGCACCGGCGTGCTGCGCGCGGCGGTGCGCAAGGAGCTCAGCAAGCACCCCCTGGTCAAGAGCTTTCGCGAGGGCGAGGCGGGCGAGGGGGGCGATGGAGTCACTGTGGCGACTATGGTCGGGCAGTGAGGAAGCGTCGGGAAATAACTGGGCTGGCTCGGTCGGAGACCGGCCAGAGCGTCATGGTATCTGGTGGGCTGGCTCGGTCGGAGACCGGCCAGAGCGTCATGGTATCTGGTGAATGGTTACAAAAGCAAAGGACTGCGTTGTGCGTTCCCTCCCAGGCGCGCAATGCAGTCCTTGCCGGATGGACTGGTCTGATTGTGGCGGTGGCGCAGCGTACAAACGCTCGGGCAACAGACGGGCTGCATTGCTCGCCGCCCCCGCCCCCGCTCATGCTATCGCCTTCTTTGCCCTAGAAAAAACGAAACCTGAGAGCCAGCAGTGCAGCCACGCGCATTGGCGTCACAGCACACAAGCGTCCTTTCGTCGAACTTGCGACCGCCAGGCCAGCCATTGGGGCTGAACTCCTGTGCGGTGGCGGCGAAGCCCGGACGAACGGCTCCAGATCCAGCCAACATCCAAGCGTCACTATAGCAGGCGGCTGCAACGAAACTGCAACGACGACCTGAGTCCGCCGGAAAGTTCTGAAAAAAATGACTCGCCTGGAGATCAAGCTGCTCGGAACATTTCAGGCCACCTTGGACGGGGACGCGCTGACGGGCTTTCGCTCGGACAAGGCGCGCGCCCTCCTGGCCTACCTGGCGGTGGAGAAGACGCGGCCCCATCGCCGCGAGTGGCTGGCCACGCTGTTGTGGGGCGACTTCGACGACCGCGCGGCGCGGCGCAGCCTGAGCAGCGTGCTGGCCAACCTGCGCCAACTGCTCAGCCCCCTGGGCGCGGCCATCACGCTGGACGCCGACCGCAGCCATGTGTGGCTCCAGGCCACGCCGGAGCTGATCACCGTCGACGTGAGCAAGCTGCACGAGCTGCTGGACTGGACCAGCCGCCATGCCCACCGCTCGCCCATGCGCTGTGCGGCCTGCATCCAGCGGCTGGCGCAGGCTGCCGAGCTCTACGTCGGCTCCTTTCTGCCTGGGCTGACCTTCAGCGACAGCCCGATTTTCGACGAATGGCAGCGCACCCAGCAGGAAACGCTGCATCAGCAGATGCTGCAGGCTCTGGGCGTGCTGGCCATGCACCATCTGACGGCCGGGCGCCTGGCCCTGGCTGAACAGTATGCCCGGCGGCAGATCGCCTTGCAGCCCTGGCACGAAGAGGCCCATCGCCTGGTGATGGTGACGCTGGCCCGCTCGGGCCAGCGCAACGCGGCCCTGGCCCAGTATGAGCAGTGCCGCGCGATTCTGGAGGCGGAACTGGGGGTAGAGCCTGACCCGGAAAGCGGCGAGCTTTACCAGCGCATTCGCGCCGGCCTGCCCCTGCCGGCGCTGGCCTGGGCCAGCGACAGCGTGGCCAACCCCTACCGTGGCCTGCAATCCTTTCGCGAGACGGACGCCGACAACTTTCATGGCCGGGAGCGCATCACGCACCAGTTGATCGAGACGGTGCAGCGCCGCCCCTTCGTGGCGCTCATCGGGCCCTCGGGCAGCGGCAAATCGTCGTTGCTGCACGCCGGCCTGATCCATCGCCTGCGCCGCATGGCGCCGGCCGCCGCCGGCCCTGGCCTGGGCAACGCCGGGTGGACGGTCTGTGAATTCCGCGTCGGCAGCCATCCGGTACACGCCCTGGCCGCGGCCATTGCCCCGCAGCTTCCCCCCGACTCCCCCTGGCGCTCTGGCCGCGGCGGCCTGGCGCAGCAGTTGATCAGCGGCGAGCTGAGCCTGGCCGGCCTGTTGCGCCGCGCTGACCGCCGCGTGCTGCTGGTGGTGGATCAGTTCGAGGAGCTCTACACCCTGTGCGTCGACCCGATCCAGTGCGAACGCTTTGTGGAGCTGCTGTTGGACCCCGGCGACACGCCCACGGGAGCGCCTCCCTTCTCCGTCCTGCTGGCCCTGCGAGCCGATTTCGTCGGCCAGGCCCTGGCGCATCGCGGCCTGGCCGACGCGCTGCAAGAGGGGGTGACGCTGTTGGGCCCCATGCAGCACGCCGAACTGGAGGAGGCGGTGGTCAGACCGGCTCAGGCGCAGGGGGTGCGCCTGCAGGATGGCCTGGCCGCGCGCATCCTGAGCGGCGTGGGCCAGGCCCCCGGCCGCCTGCCGCTGCTGGAATTCGCCCTGGCGCAGCTTTGGACGCGCCAGGAAGATGGCGTCCTGACCCACGAGGCCTACGAGGCCATCGGCCAGGTGGAGGGCGCGCTGGCCGACTATGCCGAGGGAGTTTTCGGCGCGCTGACCGCCGAAGAGCAACAGGTGATGCGCCGTGTGCTCACCCAGATGGTTCACCTGGGCCAGGACACCGACGACAGCCGCCGCCCCTTGCTGACCTCGGAGCTGGACGCGCAGGAGCTGGCGCTGGTGCAGCGGCTGGCCGACCGGCGTCTGCTGGTCACCGACCGCGACGCGCAGGGCCAACAGATCGCAGAGATCGCCCATGAGGCGCTGATCCACGGCTGGCAGCGGCTGCGCAGTTGGATCGACGCCGACCGCGCCTTCCAGCTTTGGCAGCAGCGGGCGCGGGTGACGGCGGATCAATGGCTGGCCAGCGGCCGCGATCCGGGCATCCTGCTGCGCGGCGCCCCCTTGGCCGAAGCTGACGGGTGGAGCGCCGCCCGTTCCCCCGACATCAGCCTGCGCGTCGGCGAATTTGTGGCGGCCAGCCGGCAGCAGCGCCAACGGGAGCAGGCGGAGATCGCCGCCCGCCAGGAGCTGATGCTGGCGCAGGCCAAGGCGTTGGCCGACGCCGAACACCGCCGCGCCGAGGCGGAGCGGGGCTCCAACCAGAAGCTGCGCTGGTTTGCGGCCGTGCTTTCGGTGGTGACGGCGGTGGCGCTGCTGGCCGGGTTCTGGGCTGTGACGCAGCGCAACGAGGCGCGGCGCCAGTCGCTGCGCGCGCAATCGGCCCAAGCCCTGGCCGACGCCCAGCGCCAGATCGCCGAGCGGGAAGCCACCATCGCCCTGACGCGCCAGTTGGGCGCACAGGCGCGCGGCCTGGCCGGATCGGCGCCCGACCTGGCCGTGCTGCTGGCGGCCTATGCGCTGCGGCTCAACGACGACGCCAACGAAGAGACGGCGCTGCTGCTCGATCTGGATGTCAACACCCTGCTGGACACTGTGCTCACCGGCCAGGATTCCAGCGTGTACAGCCTCACCCTCAGCCCTGACAACCGCATCCTGGCCGCGGGCGGCGAAAATGGCGCCATCTGGCTGTGGGACCTGGCCAGCAGGCAGCTGCTGGCGCCTGCACTGCCAGGCCACGCCGCGGCCGTCCATGGCCTGGCCTTCAGCCCCGACGGCGCGCTGCTGGCCTCGAGCGACGCCGGCGGGGTGATTCGCCTCTGGGACGTGGTCACCTTGCAGCCCAGCGGCGATCCGATCCAGGCGCACGAGGACGTGATCCATGCGCTCGTCTTTGCCGCCGACGGCGCCAGCGTGGAGGCCGTCGCCGACGAAGGAGTCGCCAGCGCCTGGAATGTCACAACCGGGAAGGCGGCCAGGCCTGAGATCATGTTGGCGGGCGCGGATGCCAACGGCATGGCCATCAGCGCCGATGGCCGGCTGCTGGCGGCCAAAGATGGCCTGACCCTCACCGTGCAGAGCGCCCTGGATGGCCGGCTGCTGGCCTCAGGCCTGATGGGCCACAGCGCCAACATCCACGACGTGGAGTTCAGCCCCGATGGCCGGCTGCTGGCCTCGGCCGGCTTCGATGGGCTGGTCAATATCTGGGACATCGCCGCGGGCCAGCCGCTGTATGCGCCGCTGCGGGGCCACGAGGGCCGCGTGCTGACGGTGGCCTGGAGCCCCGACGGCGCGCTGCTGGCCTCCGGCGGAACGGACACGCGCATCGTGCTGTGGAATGTGGCCACCGGCCAGCGCGTCGGGCTGCCGTTGCAAGGGCACGGCGCCTGGGTACGGTCGCTGCGCTGGAGCTCCGACGGGCAAACGCTGATCTCCGGCGACACCGCGGGCAAGATCCTGCTCTGGCGTCTGGGGGATGCGCGCTGGCTGGCCGGCCACTCGGCCACCGTGCGCGGGCTGGCTTTCAGCCCCGATGGCCGGCTGCTGGCCTCAGGCAGCTTCGATGCCACGACATTGGTGCGCGATGCGGCCAGCGGCCAGCCCCTTTTCCCGGCGCTGCACGACGGCGACAGCGCGGTGATCGACCTGGCCTTCAGTCCCGACGGGCGCAGCCTGGTCACGGCCAACGCCAGCGGCAAGCTGCTGCGCTGGGATGCCGCCAGCGGCCAACGGCTGGGGGAGCCGCTGTCTGGGCACGACGCCGTGGTCGCGAGTGTGGCCTTCAGCCCCGACGGGCAGACCCTGGCCTCTGGCGCGTTCGACAACACCGCCCGCCTGTGGGATGCCGCCAGCGGCCGGCCGCTGGGCGAGCCGTTGACCGGCCACAGCAACTGGGTCATCAGCCTGGCCTTCAGCCCGGACAGCCGCATCCTGGCCACCGGCAGCGCCGACAACACCATCCGCCTGTGGGACGCGGCCAGCGGCGCAGCCATCGGCCAGCCGCTGCAAGGGCATACAGGCTGGGTGTCGGATCTGGCCTGGAGCGCCGACGGCGCCACGCTGATCTCCGGCAGCCTGGACAAGACGGTCCGGTTCTGGGACATGGCCAGCGGCCAGCAGATCGGCGAGCCGCTGGTGGGGCATCAGGCCGGCGTGTGGAGCGTGATGCTCAACCCGGCCGATGGCGGTCGGAGTCTGTACACCGGCGACAACAGCGGCGCGGTCATCTGGTGGGACGCGGTCAGCCACCGGGCGCTGGCCCCGCCGCTGCGCACCGGCATCGAGACGGAGAGCATGGCCCTCAGCCCCGATGGGCGCACCCTGGCTATCGGCTCCTTCGCCGGCGATGGTGTGGTGGGCCTGTGGAAGCTGCCGGAGCTGCGCTGGACAGAGCGGATGTGCGCCATCGCCAACCGCGAGTTGACCGGCGAGGAGTGGGCGCGCTACTTCGACCGTCTGACCTATGCGCCGATCTGCGGCCAGTCCGCTCTCCAGACTTCGGAAGAGGCCGAGTGGGTAGAAAGAGATGAACTCAGCCGCAACCAAGCCACCTCTGCACACCCATCGGCCACTTCCGAAGTCTTTTTGCCAGTCTCTCAGGGAGAAACACCATGAGCAGTTCAGAAGGCAAGTTCAGCCTGGGCGCGATCGAGATCTTGCCTGGCGCCCAGCAGGCGCTGCGCGACGCCGGCCAGCCGGCCGCCGCCTATCTCTATCGCCACCAATATGAGTCCCCCGACGAGCAGGCCGAGGCCGAGAGCGTGACATCGCTCTTTCATCTGCCCACCGGCGCGCTGCTGGTCATCATCACCGACGAGGCGCGGGTACACACGGTGGTCATGACCGCAGACGACGCTAAATCGCAAGGAGCACCCCATGACGCCTGAGGAAGAGAAGGTTCTGGCCACCTTTGTGCGCGATGGCCGCCTGGTGCAGATGCCCGCGCGCCAGGGCAAGAAGCTGGTCATCCTGCGCTGGCTGGTGGATCGCTTCGAGCCGGGCGTCTCCTACCCTGAGCCTGAAGTCAACGAGAGGCTGCGCCAGGCCAACCCCGACTGCGCCGCGCTGCGCCGCTACCTGGTGGACGCCGGCTTGATGCGGCGTGAGGGGGGCGTCTACTGGCGGGTTTCACAACCTGAGCTCACCGTGGCAAGCCATCCCTCCAACGCGACGTAGATGTGCATCCTGGTGGCCAACGCCAGTCGCAGCGTCAACCAGGGGACGGGGAATTGCATGGCGGTGCGCGACGAGTAACGAGTAACTCGTAACCCGGAATGTGCGGGATGGGAATTGTGTCTGAGTTGCGCGGTGCGTGACGAGTAATGAGTAACGAGTAACTCGTAATCCGGAATGTGAGAGTATGGGAATCGTTTTTGAGTTATGTGAAACAAGCGAGGCACGATGCACAGCCACAGGAGTTTACAGAGACTCTCCGGGTTACGGGTTACGGGTTACGAGTTACTCGTCACGCCGACCCGACCATCCCCATAGGCAAACCAGCTCTCCCCAAACGCACGCGAGGCAGGCAAACGCCTGCCTCGCTTTGTTTTTGCCAACGCGGCCGGCGTCTGTGCGACGCCGGCCACGTCTGGTTACGACTGGTTCAGTCCGCTGGCCACCAGCTCCACCAGGTCCTTGATCTCGATGCCCTGGTCGGCCTGCTTGGAGGCGTCGGTGAGCATGGTCAGACAGAAGGGGCAGCCCACGGCGATGGTCTTGACGTCCAACGCGGCCGCCTCTTCATAGCGCACCATGTTGACGGCTGCTGTGCCGTGTTCCTCTTCCTTCCACATCTGCGCGCCGCCCGCGCCGCAGCAGAAGCTCTGCTCGCCATGGCGCGGCATCTCTACGAAGCTGCCGTTGACCCCTTGCAGCGCCATGCGCGGCGCGTCCACCACGCCGTTCATACGCCCCAGGTAGCAGGGATCGTGCAGGGTGATGCCTCCCTTGACCGCGCCGGCCATGGGGCGCAGCTTGCCCTTCTCCATCATCTCGGCCATGAACTGCGTGCTGTGGATCACCTCATAGACGCCGCCGTACTGGTGATACTCCTTGCCCAGGGTGTGCATGCAGTGCGGGCAGGTGGTGACGATGCGCTTGGGGGTGTCGCCGGCCATGAACTCGTTGAGCACCTCGATGTTGGCCATGGCCATCTCGTAGAAGAGCGCCTCGTTGCCGGAGCGGCGGGCCGAGTCGCCGGTGCAGCTTTCCATCTCGCCCAGCACGGCAAAGCTGACGCCGGTGGCCTTGAGGATCTCGGCAAAGGCGCGGGCCGTGCTCTGGGCGCGCATGTCGTAGGAGGGGGAACAGCCGACCCACCAGAGCAGCTCGAAGTCGGGGTTCTCCTCCACTGTGGGGATATCCAGGCCATCGGCCCACTTCATGCGGTCGCGGCGGGCCAGGTTCCACGGATTGCCGGAGCGCTCCATCCCCTTGTAGGCGGTCTGCAGCTCGTGGGGGAAGCTGTTCTCCATCATCATCTGATTGCGCCGCATGTACATGATGTCGAACATCGGCTCGTTGCCCACCGGGCAGACCTGAATGCAGGCGCCGCAGGCCGTGCAGGCCCAGAGCGCCGACTCGCTGATCGCGTAGTCCAACAGCGGGTCAGTCGCGCCGCCGTTGGCGATGGCCGTGCTGTTGGCGTTGATGTACATGCGCTTGTTGATCTCCAGCGCAGAAGGGGAGAGCTCCTTGCCGGTGGTATAGGCCGGGCAGACATCCTGGCAACGGTTGCACATGATGCAGGAGTAGGCGTCCAGCACATGCTTCCAGGGCAACTGCTCCAGCGTGGCCACGCCGAACTGCTCGATGGTCTCATCCTCCATGTCGATCTTTTCCAGCTCGCCGCGCGAGGTGCGCTTGGGGAAGAGCAGGAAGTTGACGCCCGACATCATCAGGTGGATGTGCTTGGTGTAGGGGAAATAAGGGATAAAGGCCAGGATCAGACCCAGCGCGATCCACCAGGAGGCGTGTTGCGCCAGCACCAGCGCGCCCTCGCTCATGCCGCCCCACAGGCCGCTGAGCGCCGTGGCAAAAGGCTGCCACACGTCGCCGTGGCCCAACACCAACTGCTCCTGCGCCACCATGAAGCTCTCGCCCAGGAAGCGGAAGCCGATGTGACAGAAGATGAACAGGCCGACGATCAGCGAATCGCGACGAATGCGGCCGGCCTTGACCTGCTCGGTCAGCTTGACGTTTTCATGGTAGTCCAACACGGGCGACCGGAAGACAAAGCGCCGCAACAGGAAGTAGACCACGCCCACCAGCGCGGCCACGCTGAGCACGTCGGCCACCAGGCGGTAGATGTCGCCGATGGTTCCGGGGATCGTCCAACCGGTGTAGCCGCGCACCACATCCAGCGCGTTGACCAGGAAATAGAACATGAAAGCCCAGGCGATCAGCGCGTGCATGAAGGATGCGCCGGGCCGGGCGCGCCAGGTGGGCAGCAGGGCGATCCACTGCACGGCCGCGTTCCACAGCCGGCGGGGCAGCTCCTGGATGGGAAAATCGCCCTGGCCGCGCTTGATGATCAGAAAGACCTTCTTGAAGCCTTTGTAGCCGAAGTAAAGCGACGCTGCCACAGCCAGCGCAAAGAGAATCATCTCGACGGGAGTAAGCATGAATTCGTCCATAGCGGGGGCTCCTTCTGAATGTGAGGACTGACGAGGCCACGACGTCTGCCATGACCCTGTAAGAGTGTAGCGCAATTCGCCGCAGTTGACTATGATCTGCGTCATAGAACGCGAGGCAATGTGGTCTATTTGTGGGGCATTATACAAGATCGACACACAACTGCCAAGTTTGTGACGCGCCGCGTCACAACACCTTGTTATGAAAATTGTAAGTACCTGCTCAGGCATGGCATTAGAAACCGGGTTTTTGTCTCACAGACCAGGGTCATGGCGCCATGAAAGGCC
>JACSRL010000403.1 GCA_014879765.1 Anaerolinea sp.
GAGACCGGCCAAAGCAGCAACCGAGTTTTGGCTTGGCTCGGTCGGAGACCGGCCAAAGCAGCAACTGAGCTTGGGACAGTTGCTCACTTTTTGCGTTTTGCTGCGGAATCATGCCATAATACCGGCGTCGTTGCAAGAACCGCGCCCCGACATCCCCCACCTCTGGAGACTCCGGCCATGAAATTGTTCTCCCGTCCCCTGTTTGCCCTGCTGTTCGGTCTGTCCCTGTTGGCCATTGGCGTCCTGGGCGCGGCGGCCGCGCCCACTGTGCCCCCCTCGCAGGATCCGCTGGTGCGCATGCCCGGCACCCAGCCCAACCAGCTCAACCTGATGCCGGCCGACGCCTGCCTCTCCTGCCACGCCGACTACGACCCGGCGGTGGAGCCTGGCTTCAACTGGCAGGGCTCCATGAAGGCCCAGGCCGCGCGCGACCCACTCTACTGGGCCAGCATGGCCGTGGCCGCCCAGGATTCCATCTGGGCCATCGGCTCGCCCAACGCCACCGACCTTTGCCTGCGCTGCCACATGCCCAAGGGCTGGCTAGAGGGGCGCTCGGAGGTCCCCAACGCCTCGGCCATGGTGGGCGACGACTATGACGGCGTGCAGTGCGATTTCTGTCACCGCATGTGGGACCCGCACTTCGAGGACATCTACGCCGGCGTGCGCGAGGGGGACGACTGGGCTGGCTACTGGGACGAGGCGGGCAACAGCGGCCCGGGCAGCGGCACCCTGGCCCAAACCGCAGCCGACACCGCGCGCGCCGCTGACATCACCACGGCCGAGGCGATCAGCTTCATGAACGGCCAGCCCTTCTTCGACGCCAACAGCCAGCCGGTCAGCCCGGCCTACACCGAGGCCAGCAGCGGCCAATACTTCGTCAGCCCGCGCGGCTTCCGCCGCGCCTCCTTCTCCGACGCGGCCATGTTCCACGGCGTCGAATACAGCCGCTTTCACAAGAGCAAGTACTTCTGCGCCTCCTGCCACGATGTCTCCAACCCGGTGCTGGCCAACCTGAACGCCGATCCCGGCCAGCCGCTGCCCAGCGAGACCCAATCCTCCAGCGCCTATTTCCCGCTGGAGCGCACCTTCTCCGAGTTCATCCTCTCCGACTACGGCCAGCAGGGCGGCGCGGCTGGCCTGGGGCCCTTTGCCCCAGATGTTTTCAACACCTCCCGGCCGGGCAATGTGATCGCGGCCTGCCAGGACTGTCACATGGCCGACCAGCCGGGCCGCGGGGCGGCCTTCCCCGAGGCGCTGCTGCGCACCGGCGACCCGGCCACCAGCGAGAGCAGCGAGCACCCCTACAGCGGCCAGCCGGTGCATGACCTGACCGGCGGCAACATGTGGGTGCCTAGCCTGCTGGCCAGCGTCGTGCCCAGCTCCCCCAACTACGATCCGGTCAACGCGGCGCTGCTGGGCCAGGGCGCCGCGGCGCTGACGCTGGATCTGGACTACGGCCTGGGGCTGAACGCCGAGGCGCTGCTGGCCGGCGCGCAGCGCGCCCAGTCCAAGCTGGAGCGGGCCGCGGCCATCGAGCAGCTCAGCTTTGACCCCAACAGCGGCAGCCTCAGCTTCCGCGTCCAGAACCAGACCGGCCACAAGCTGATCTCCGGCTATCCCGAAGGGCGGCGCATGTTCGTGGGGATCAAGGTCTACGGCCCCGACACCAGCTTGATCTACGAGATCAACCCCTACGACGCGGCCGCGGGCACGTTGAAGGGGCTGGGGGTGGCCGGCAGCCCGCCGCTGGGGCCGGAGCAGGCGCACCTGGACGAGCTGATCTACGAGGCGAAGATGGGCAGCACGCTGACGGGCGAGCAGACCACGCAGCATTTCGTGCTCAGCGACCAGCGCACCAAGGACAACCGCATCCCGCCGCTGGGCTTCGACATCGCGGCCGCGCCCAGCCGCCAGACTGAGCCGGTCTGGCAGGGGGCCATCGATCCCGGCTACTTCAGCGCGGCCGAATATGCCGGCGGCTACGACGCCATCACCGTGACCCTGCCCATCAGCGCGGCCATCGTCGATGTCAGCCTCTACTACCAGACCACCAGCCGCGAGTATGTGGCCTTTCTGCGCCGCGAGATCAACGCCGAGCCGCCGCTGACCCTGCCTGACCCCAACCCAAGCACCCGGCCCAACGAGGCCTACATCATGCAGAGCGACCCCTTCTTCAGCCAGCTCAAGGCTTGGGGCGACACCATCTGGCAGCTTTGGCTGCACAACAAGGACATGCCGGGTGCGGCGCCGGTGTTGATGACACGCAACGCGGCAGCCGTGGCCCCCTTCTGCCACCCGGCCGACGTGCAGCCCAATGCCCAGTCAGGCAACCCGGAAGCCTGCGACGGCGATGTGGATGTGGCCGACGTGCAGCGGGTGGCCGGCTGCTGGCTGGAGACCGTGGGCGCGGCCTGCCCACCCCGGCTGGACTTCGACGGCTCCGGCGTGGTCGATCTGGCGGACATCGTCTTCGTGGCCGAGAGCTGGAATTGGCACTATTAGGCCGGTAGTTCAGAAACCGGGTTTTTCCGTGCGGGCATGGGTTTCCTCTGCGCACCGGCCTTTCATGGCGCCATGACCCTGGTCTGCGAGACAAAAACCCGGTTTCTAATGCCACAAAAAACGAGACCTGAGCGTTTACGCTCAGGTCTCTATATTTTTCGCCCAATTGTCCGGCCCCAGGTGGGGCCGGCGTTCATAATCCAGTCATCTGCGGGTTGGTCGGGAGGCGCCGCGCTGTCCCTGGACTGCGTCTTTCACATCACCTGAGGCCGGGCTGCATCAGGCGGGCTGGGACAGCGGGCTACCAGTCGTTGCGACGGCCGCCGCGGTCACGGTCGCGGCCATAGCCGCCGCCGCCGCCGCGACCACCACCACCGTAGCCGCCGCCATCGCGCCGCGGGGGACGCTCTTCGCGGGGCCGAGCTTCGTTGACGCGCAGGTTGCGGCCACCGTACTCCAGACCATCAAGGGCCTGGATCGCGGCGTTCGCGCCCTGGTTGTCCATCTCCACGAAGCCGAAGCCACGGGGCCGGCCGGTCTCACGATCACTCACCAGGCTGACGTCCTCGACGCTACCGTACTCGGTGAACAGACTGCGGACATCATCCTCGCTTGCGCTGAAGGGCAGATTACCAACGTAGATCCTAGTCACTTTTTACTCCCGCGCCCGGCGCTTGCCGGACGCCATTGCAGCATAGGCCCGCCTCTGCGGGCACGATCAATCGAACTACCCCTGAGTCGCCCCGACCAGGCGCACCAAGGTGTCTGTACTGCTGTGACAACCGCCCATCAGAAGCCTACCGGAACTCACACGAGACCTGAGGGACCCTTGGCGCTTGCGTCAGACAGTGTCCACCCATGTGGACTGTGCTATTATCGACCATAACTCAAAAAGATGCAAACTTTGCCCCTCCCAATTCCGGTTTTTCCCTGGATATCGAGGCCTCAGCCGGCCGTAGCTGACTCGCCACCCCCTGGCATCCGATCGCATTTGGAAGCGGGCTTCCTGCCCGCCCTCACGATCCCAGCTATACTGACAGATAGTTCGACATCAAACTAACTA
>JACSRL010000335.1 GCA_014879765.1 Anaerolinea sp.
GTGACCGGAATCGCGCACGCGCTTTCCGGGTTACGAGTTACTCGTTACGTGTTACGCGTTCATCAATGCTCGCAACCGCTCCCAGTCTTCCGGTGTGTTGGCGTTGGCGAAGGTGCGGCCGTCGCGGTCGAAGATGGCGATCTCGCGGCTTTCCACGTAGCGCACCCGCACGTCGGGGTAGAAGGAGATCATGCGGCGCTGGCCATCTTGCAGCCGCGCCTCGATGGCCGGCAGACAGGCCTGGCTATACAGCGCATGCAGCGGCTCGATGGACTGATCGATGCGCGGCGCCACCACGTCGTAGCCCTCGGTCATGAGCGTCATGTAGCGCGCCAGCCGGTGATCGATCAGCGGCATGTCGCAGGCGGCGATGAAAGCCCAGCGATTTTGCACCGCCAGCAGGCCGGCGTGCAGCCCGGCCAGCGGCCCCGCGCCGACAAATCGATCGGCGGCGTGCCGCACCGGCAGATCGGCGTACAGCTCCGGCGTGTTGCTCACCAGCACGATATCGTCGGAGAGCACGGCCAGATTGGCCACCACCCGGCTCACCAGCGTCTCCTGATCGGTGACCGGCAACAACGCCTTGTTGGAGCCCATGCGCCGGCTGGCGCCGCCGGCCAGCACAATTACACTGATGGTTTCCATGCCGCGTGCAGCTCGCTCAAACAGCGAAAGCGGGCGCCGTCAGGACGACGCCCGCTTAAAAGCCCGCCGAATGCTGGCGCCGGCCTCAGGCCGCTGCGCCGTGCGCCGCCAGGAACGCCACCGCCTCGCCGACGGTGGTGATCTTCTGCGCCTCTTCGTCGGAGATTTCGCCGCCGAACTGCTCCTCGAAGGCCATGATCAACTCGACCAGGTCCAGGGAGTCGGCGTCGAGATCGTCGCGGAAGCTGGCTTCCATCGTCACGGAGTCCTCATCGACGCCCAGTTGATCGACGATGATGGCGCGCACTGCTTCGAAAATTGCCTCTTGGTTTGCCATAGGGTTAGCCTTCCTTTAGTCCTTTGTGTGTTGGTTGGGTGCTGCTATTCTAGCAGTCCTGCCAGATGCTGTCAATTTCCCCGGCGCACAGCACCGCCAGGTTTTGACAAGCCGCGCGCCCGCGGGTAAGATTCCTCACGCCGGTGCTGCGCCAGTCGTAGTAACACCCCCGGCCTAATCAAGTTACGGGAGTATCGCTGTTGGATCATCAGGCGCGCAAGGCTGACCACATTCGCATCAACCTGGAAGAAGACGTCTCTTTCCCCCGGCTGACCACGGGCCTGGAACGCTATCGCTTCGTCCATCAAGGGCTGCCGGAACTGGACCTGGCAGCCGTCGATCTGAGCAGCCCGCTGCTGGGCAAGGTGCTGCGCGTGCCACTGCTGATCTCCTCCATGACCGGCGGCGCCGAGCAGGCGGAGCTGATCAACCGCAATCTGGCGGCCGGCGCGCAGGCCCGCGGCATCGCCATGGGCCTCGGTTCACAGCGCACCGGGCTGGAGATCGCGGCCACCGTGAGATCGTTTCAGGTGCGTCGTGAAGCGCCCGATATCCTCTTGCTGGCCAACCTGGGCGCGGTGCAGCTCAACAAGGGCTACGGCGTCGACCATTGCCGCCGCGCCGTGGAGATGATCGAGGCCGACGCGCTGATCCTGCACATCAACCCGCTGCAAGAGGTGCTGCAGGCCGACGGCGACTGGCACTGGGCGGGGTTGCTGGCCCGGATCAAAGAGGTCTGTCGCCGGCTGGACACGCCGGTGGTGATCAAAGAAGTCGGCTGGGGCATCAGCGCCAGCCTGGCCCGCCGGCTGGCCGAGGTTGGCGTGGCCGCCATCGATGTGGCCGGCGCAGGGGGCACCAGTTGGAGCGAGGTGGAGTATCACCGGGCGCCCAGCGAGCGGTTGCGCCGGCTGGCCCGCACCTTCGCCGATTGGGGCATTCCCACGGCCGAGAGCCTGGTCGCCGTAGGCCAGGCCGCCCCGCACCTGCCCCGCATCGCCAGCGGCGGCATCCGTGACGGCATCGACGTGGCCAAATCCCTGGCCCTGGGCGCCAGCGCGGCCGGTCTGGCCTCCCCCTTCCTCAAAGCCGCGGTGCAGTCGGTCGAAGCGGTGATCGACGCCATCGACGCGCTGGCCGACGAGCTGCGCATCGCCATGTTCTGCGCCGGCGCCAGCAACGTAGCCGCCCTGCGCGAGCCAGAACGAATGACGAAGGCAGAAATGATGAAGGATGAATGATGAAGGATGAAGGATGAATGATGAAGGCAAAGACATCTCCATTCATCACGCATCACGTTTCACGCATCACGTTTCACGCATCACGTTTCACGCATTACGTTTCACGCATCACGTTTCACGCATCACGTTTCACTCCCCCACCCCACCATGAACCAAGACTATTTCGCTCACTACCTCCCGCTGATCGAAGATGAAATGCGCCGTGTGATCGGCGATGCCCCCGGCGTCTATGCCCGCCACTACGGCATGTTGCGCTACCACATGGGCTGGGTGGATGCGCAGATGCAGCCGGCTGTGGTCAACGGCGGCAAGCGCATCCGGCCTATGCTCTGCCTGCTGGCCTGTGCGGCAGTGGGCGGCGCGGTGGACGATGCCCTGCCGGCCGCGGCCGCGGTCGAGCTGTTGCACAACTTTTCCCTGATCCACGACGATGTGGAGGACGACAGCCCAACCCGGCGTCATCGGCCCACCGTTTGGGCGCTGTGGGGGGTGCCCCAGGCCATCAACGCCGGCGACGCCATGTTCACCTTGGCCCGGCTGGCGCTGCACGGCGTCAGCGCCGGCTCCGCAACGCCGGCCAGGGCCCTGGAGGCCCTTGCAATCTTCGACTATGCCTGTTTGCGGCTGACCGAGGGCCAGTATCTGGACATGTCCTTCGAGGGGCGGCTGGACGTGACCGTGGACGAGTATTTGACCATGATCGGCGGCAAGACCGCGGCGCTGCTCGGCGCCAGCCTGGAGCTGGGCGCGCTGTTGGGCGACGCAGATCAGGCCGCCTGCGGCCGTCTGGCCGAGTTTGGCCGCAACCTGGGGCTGGCCTTCCAGATGCAGGATGACATCCTGGGCATCTGGGGCGACGAGACGATCACCGGCAAGTCGGCCGCCAGTGACATTCTGACCCGCAAGAAGTCGCTGCCGGTGGTCTATGCGCTGGCAAACCCACGGGTGGGCGCGGAGTTGCGCGCCCGCTACGCCCAGCCCATCGAGTCGGAGGCTGTGCCCGCCGTGCTCGAACTGCTGGCCCAGGCCGGCGCCCATGAGTATGTCAGCCGGACCGCTCAGGCCGCGCATCAGGCCGCGCTGGCCGCGCTGGCGGCCAGCGGCGTGCTGGTCGATGGCAACGAGGGCGGCGCCGCCCTGCTGGAGGTGGCCGAGATGCTTCTGGGGCGACAGAGCTGAGCGACTGTCCAGAAGGCCTTGACGCCTTGGGCATGGCATTAGAAACCGGGTTTTTGTCTCACAGACCAGGATCATGGCGCCATGGAAGGCCGTTACGCAGACGAAAACCATGGACGCACGAGAAAAGCCCGGTTTCTGAACGACTGGCTGAGCAGTTACTT
>JACSRL010000094.1 GCA_014879765.1 Anaerolinea sp.
CACAAGAAACCGGACTTCTTCGGTGAAGTCCGGTTTCTTTCCTCGTATGACACAAGAAACCGGACTTCTCCGAAGAAGTCCGGTTTCTTTCCTCGTATGACGCAAGAAACCGGACTTCTCCGAAGAAATCCGGTTTCTTTGTAATTACGGCACAGGCCCCTCCGGCCCGCACAGGAACAGGTCGTCCAGGCTGCGGCCGTGATAGCTGTAGGTCTGCCCGCCGCTCTCCAGAACCACCTGCACGCCGGGGGTGATGACCTGGGCATAGCCCATGTCCGGGGCGGGACAGCCCAGGCTGGCGTCGGGCCAATCGGTCTCGTTGATCTCGACCACGGCGATGGCCTCCGGCGCCACCCCCAGCCGGCCGGCCAGATCCTCGATGGCCATGCTGGCGGCCGCGCGCTCAGGGGACGCGGCGTCGGGCGCCGGATCCCGCGGCACGGGCGATTGGAAAGCGGGGTCTGCGGGCGGCGACTGGAACGCGGGATCGGTCGCGGCGGCAGTGGGCAGGGGGGCTGGAGTAGCTGAGGGCATGGGGGTCTTCGAGCTGCTGCATGCGCCGAGCAGCAAGGCGGTGGTCAGCGCAAGGGCTGTCAGTCCATGTTTCATGGCGTTAACCTCGTTTTTCACTGCAGGCTCATCAGCATTCGTCCCAGAAACTGCAACACCAGAATCACCACAATGGGGGAAAAGTCCATGCCGCCCATCGGAGGGATCAGACGGCGCGCCGGCTCCAGCACCGGATCGGTGATCTGCATCAACAGTTGTACCAGCGGATTGTCACGGCTCAGGTTGGGGATCCAACTGAGCAGCACGCGGATCAAGATCGCCCAGGTGAGGATGGTGATGAAAATACTCAAGAACTGGATCAGGTAGTTCAGCATGGCGCGTCAAGCCTCTTCCTTTTCTGACAGGTCGCCCAGATATTTGGACTTGCGATAGGCGGCCCAGACGGCTTTGGAGAGAATGGTGCGCAGCGCGCCCTTTTCCAGCTCGTACAGCGCCTCGGCCGAGGTGCCGCCGGGCGAGGTGACCATGTTGCGCAACTGGGCCGGGTGCAGATTGGCCTGGCGGGCGATCTCGATGGAGCCCTCCATGGTCTGCAAGACCAACTGCTCGGCCACCTTGCGCGAGAAGCCCATGTGTACGCCGGCGTCGATCAGCGCCTCCATGAACAGGAAGACATAGGCGGGGCCGGTGCCGCTCAGCGCGGTGGCCATGTCCAGGTAGCCTTCATCCTCCACGAACAGCTCATCGCCCAGCGCGCGCAGCATGGCCTGGGCCTGGCCGCGCTGTTTCTGGCTGACCTTGGGCGTGGCCGTCCAGACGGTCATGCCTTTGCCCACCTGTGCCGGCGTGTTGGGCATGCAGCGCACGATGGCCGGGTGGCCGGTGTTGAAGAGGATCGAGCTGATGCGTGCGCCGGCCACGATGGAGAGGATCAACGAGCTGCGGCTCAGATGGCCGCGCAGCTCCGGCAACACGTGGGAGAGCACCTGCGGCTTGACGCTGAGCACCACGATCTCGCCGAAGTCGGCCGCCTCGTGGTTGTCCGCGGTGAAGCGGATGCCGTACTGCACGTGCAGCTCCTGGCCGCGTTCCAGGTGCGGATCGGAGCCGATGATGTTCTCCGGGCTGACCAGTCCCTGCGTCACCAGTCCCTTGATCATGGCCTCAGCCATGACGCCGGCGCCGATAAAAGCCAACTTGGTGTCTTGTAGCATTTTGTGCCTCTTTGCTGGATGAAACGTGAAACGTGAAGCGTGAAACGTGAAACGTGAAGCGTGAAGATGTGACCGTGAGTTGCAGATCGCTGAGAATGAAAACGCGGAGCAAACAGCCACAGCACTCATTCCGACTCACGTTTCACGTTTCACGACTTCCAAAAATCGCCGTGCCGACGCGCACGATGGTCGCGCCTTCCTCGATGGCGGTCTCGAAGTCATGGCTCATGCCCATGCTCAGGGTGCGCCAGTCGGCCTGGGGGTAGCGCTGCGCCAGTTGATCGCGCAGGCCGCGCAGCGCGGCGAAGTGCGGGCGAGCAGCCTGCGGGTCTGGCACGTAGGGTGGAATGGTCATCAGACCGCGCACCCGCAGATGGGGCAGGGCCAGAATTGCCTCAGCCTCGCGGCCGACGGCCTCCGGCGTGAAGCCGAACTTGCTGGCCTCGCCGGCCACGTTGACCTCCAGCAGCACCTCCAGCACCAGGCCGGCCTCGGCTGCAAAGCGATCCAGCCGGCGGGCGATCTTCAGCCGGTCCACCGCGTGGATCAACGCCGGCCGGCAGGCTACGGCCAGCGCAGCCTTGCGGCTCTGGATGGGGCCGATCAGGTGCGGGCGCGGGCGGGCGGCCTGGGGGAACTCGGAGGAACTGGGAGGAGTTGGAGAGGCTGTGGCTGACGTGGCATCGCCGAACTTAGCCCAGGCTTCCTCGACCAGGTTCTCGCCGAAGTCGCGCTGGCCGGCCGCCAGCGCCTGCTCGATCAGCGCGACGGGATGGGTCTTGCTGACCGCCAGCAGCATTACCTCGTCAGGCGAACGGCCCGCCCGCCGCGCCGCGGCGGCTATGCGCTCTCGAATCGAGATCAAATTGGCGGCGATGTCGATGGTGTCGGTCACGGGGACTCCGGGGGTGTGAAACGTGAAACGTGAAGCGTGAAGCGTGAAGCGTGACCCGCAGGGGTGATGCGTGATGCGTGTGTTCTGAATGACTCGTAACTCGTATAACTCGTAACCCGTAACCGGAACCGATTCTGTGTGTCAACAGTCTCCGGTCACGTTTCACGTTTCACGAGTTCAGCATGATCACCGCGCCGAAACGGCCGGTCTGCGGGCCGTCGCCGCGGTGGGAGAAGAAGGTCTCGCGCTGGCAGCGGGTGCAGATGCCGGCGGTTTCGATCTGGCCCACGCCGGCCTGCTCCAACTGCCAGCGATTGGCAGCCCACAGGTCGAAGTGCGGGTTGGCTGGCGTACTGGCGCCGTTTGCCGGTTGATGCAACAGCGCAGCCGCGGCCGGGAAAGCCTGCTGTACTGCCTCGATCACCTCTGGGCCGACCTCGTAGCAGCAGGGGCCGATGGCCGGGCCGATTACGGCCACCAGGTCGGCCGGATTGCTGCCGTAGGCCTCGGCCATGGCCTGCACCAGCGTCGTTGCCATGCCGGCCACCGTGCCGCGCCAGCCGGCGTGGGCCAGCCCGGCTGCGTGGCGCCGCGGATCATAGACAATCAACGGCGTGCAGTCGGCGTAGCGCTGCGTCAGCGGCAGGCCCGGCGCGTCGGTGATGATGCCATCGGCCTTGTCGATCATGCCACCTGCCTGATCGGCCGTCGCCCGCGCCACGCGCACGCCATGCACCTGCCAGGTGGTGGTGAAACGCTCGCGCGGCAGCTCCAGCGCCGCGGCCAGCCGCCGGTAGTTGGCATCGACGTTCTCGCTGCTGTCGCCGGTGCTGGTGCTCAGGTTCAGGCTGGCATAGCTGCCCGTGCTGACACCGCCCTGGCGCGTGCTGACGGCATGCACCAGGCCAGGCCAGGCGGCCAGGCTGGGGAAGCTGAACAGG
>JACSRL010000658.1 GCA_014879765.1 Anaerolinea sp.
CCCACCGCCCACCCGCGTGACGGCGCGGCGCGGCTCTCCGCCGCCCAAGGACCTTGACTAACAGAGCCGGGGGGACAACGCGCGCGGAGCGCTGGGCGCTGGCGCTGCTCAGCCTGCTGGCCTTTGGCTGGCGCGTGGCCGGCCTTGCCAGCCAGAGCCTGTGGCGGGACGAGGTGGACGCGATCCACTTCGCCAGCCGGCCGCTGCCTGAGCTGCTGGCCACCTTCAGCCGCCCCGGGGAGAATGGCCCCCTCTTCTTCGCCCTGCTCAGCCCCTGGCTGGCCCTGCTGGGGAGCAGCGAATTTGCCCTGCGCTTTCAGGCTGCGCTGGCCGGCGTGCTGGCCGTGCCGCTGACCTATGCCCTGGCCCGGCGGCTGTTGGCCACGGCCGGCATGGGCGAGCTGCGCTACGCCGCGGGGCTGGCCCTGGGCAATGTCCCGCTGCTGGCCGCGCTGCTGGTCGCGGTCAACCCCTACCTGGTCTGGTACAGCCAGGAGGGCAAGATGTACGCCTGGCTGGTGACACTGACGCTGGCGCTGTTGCTGGCCTTCCTGGCCGCCTTGCAGCGGGGCGGCTGGCCGCGCTGGCTGGGCTACCTGGCGCTGCTGGCCGTGGCCGCGCTGCACCACGTCTGGGCCATCCTGCTGATCCCCCTCTGCGCGGCCTGGCTGGCGCTGCTGTGGCCCGACTACCGGCGGCGCTGGCTGCCCTTTCTGCTGACCCTGACCCTCCCCGCCCTGCCCTATTTCGCGCTGGTGGGCTGGTGGCAACTGCGCCTGCTTGCCACCGCCAGCTTCCAGACCGGCCACCCCTTCGTGGCGCTGCCCGCCATGATCGCCAGCCTGGCCACCGCTTTCAGCCGCGGCGTGGCCATCAGCCCCGACCGCGCGGTCATGGCCGGGCTGGTCTTTCTGCTGCTGACCGGCAGCGTGCTGGGCGGCAAGGCCATGGCTGGCGTCGGTTCGCCCACCGCCTGGCGCCGGCTGCGGGTCACGCTGATGCTGCTGGCCTGGCTGGCGCTGCCTCCCCTGCTGCTCTACCTGATCTCGCTGAGCAAGCCGCTGTACACGGATCGTTATGTCATCTGGATTATCCCCGCGCTGTTGATCCTGCTGGCGCAGGGGGTGGCCGCGCTGCGGGCCATCGCGCGGCCGCTGGGCTGGATCGCGCTGATCGCCCTGCTGACCATCGGTCTGGCCGCGGGCTGGCGGCAGATGCATACCCCCATCAAGTCAGATTTTCGCGCGGCTGTGGCCTACGTGGAGGCGCGCCGCCGGCCGGGCGAGCTGCTGCTCTTCCAGATGCCCTACGGCCGCGTGGTCTACGAGCACTACGCCGGTGCGCAGGCGGCCGCGGTCGATGGCCGCTACACGAACAACGATAACCCGGTAGCTCAGGTGGAGGAGGAAATGCGCCAGACGGTGGGCGACGCGCCGGCCGTCTGGCTGATCGCGTCGGAGGAAGAGGGGTGGGATCGACGCCGGTTAGTGCGGCAGTGGCTGGAGGAGCACGGTCAAGTGACCGATCAGCAGGATTTCGCGCGGGTGGAGGTGGTTCGCTATGCGATACGGTAAGAAAATCAAGCGTTGGGCACAACTGAGGTCAGAATGTCACACATTGTTCATGTAGGTCTTGACGAGAGTGGGTCCCTGTCTGCTGCCACTGCATGGTTCGCCATGGCGGTTGTTGCCACCGCGCACCTTGATGAGATCAACAACTTGATTATGCGAGTAGCATCACGCTCAGGCAAGAGGCTAAAGCGCGAGCGTAAGCCATATTCAGAACTCAAATGGCACAATGCCAGCGAGCGCGTTCGTAGAGACGTCCTCACACAGCTTGCTCATGCAGATGTAGACATTTGCACACTTGTGGTGCGTAAGGAGGATAGGAAGATCGCCGACACGCCTGAAAATTATACAGTGCTGGCCTGTGAATTGCTCCAGGCCTGCTGGCAATCATTCCCCGACGTAGCGCTGACGTTGGATCGCCACTTCACAGCTCCCAGGCACATTGCTGTTGTCGATACGACCATCCATCGACACTGGCCAACTGAAGGCGTACTATCGATCAATCACGTCAATAGCGAACGCAGCCCACTGGTGCAACTGGCCGATTTCGTGGCTGGCAGTGTGTACGAATGGCACAAAGCCGGCAATCCAACCGTTCATCTGCTTCAAAACAAGATCAGAACAGCAATAACCGACGATTGGTCGCAAATCAAAGCGAGATGGATTCAAGCATCATAAAAAAAGAACGGAACTCCCGTGAAGGCACACTCCGACAGATTGTCGGGGAGAATGGATAAACCATCTTCCTGCCATACACGGACTTACGTTCCGTTTCTGCTGCTATTGTGACACACAATGACCTGATTGACAAATCACACCTACCCATCATCACCTATGAGCCGGTAAGGCGCTTTCAAATAAATGATGCTCCATGTGTTCGCACCCGCCGGCGTGCCAAACGTTGGTTTCGATACGCCGCAGACGGCTACTCAACCAACGTTTGGCACGCCGGCTGCATAGTAATCGTGGATCGTTATTTCCGTGAAATCGCCTAAGCAAAGCAGCTTCACCTCACGCTTTGCAGCCCTGGCAGATGATGCTACAATCAGGCTATCATGGACACCCCACACGAACACCGCTTCGACCCTGTAGATCACAACTTCATGCGCATCCGCGGCCGCCTGTCCATGGGCGAACGGCTGCAGGCCATGCTGGCGGCGCGCGAGTGGGTGTTTGCCGCCCACCGCGCCCGTGTCCAACGCCAGCATCCTGAGCTGTCACCGGAGGAGGTCAACCTCCGCGTCCTGGAGGAAATCGAGCGTGTCGAACGTCGACGTCCCCGATCTCACGCTGTTTCTTGACATCGTCCATACCCTGGAAAAGATCAAAGCACCGTACATGATCATCGGTGGATTCGCGGCCACCATGTACGGCATTCTGCGCACCACGTTCGACATCGACATCGTGGTAGACTTGCGCGATGAACACGTTCAGGCGCTGGCCAATACCTATCCACCGCCGCGCTACTATGCTGATCCTGAGCAGATGCGCAATTCGATCCGCCTGGGTATGCCGTTCAACATCATCGACGGCAAACGCGGTGAAAAAGCCGACCTGAGTCCGTTGACCAGGGATTCACGCTATCGCCCCGCCTTTGGCCGTCGCATTCGCTATGAGATTCAATGGGCTGGGGAGATTCCTTTTGCGGCATCGTGCGCGCGTCCAGACGACGTGATCTACGGCAAGTTCCTGGCGTGGGACGAGGGTCGATCGCTCAAGCATGAAAGCGACATTTACGACATGCTGGTGTTCAGATATTTAGAAGCCGATCCGGCGCTGGCCAGCACATTCGACGAGGCATACCTGGACGCGCAGGCCAAAGGATTAGGACCAGATGTAGAAGCGCTCTGGCTCTCCATCAAACGCGCGGCGCAGGAGGAGGCACAGCGCGGCGACAGTCCGCTCTTTTGAGATGTGCCGTAACTGCTCAGCCAGTCGTACAGAAACCGGGTTTTTCTCGTGCAGGCATGGTTTTCGTCTGCGCAAC
>JACSRL010000644.1 GCA_014879765.1 Anaerolinea sp.
GCATCTGAGGATGCGAACTCCGCGGTGGTGGGTTCGCATCTGAGGATGCGAACTCCGCGGTGGTGGGTTGACCAAACACCAGGCCGCCGCCCTGGCTCGCTCGGTCACGGCACAGGGCGCTTCGCAGGGATCGGCCAGCGCGGAAGGCAGCAGAAGGTAGGGTGGGCGCCGTGCCACAACTTTCGACCATCCTTCGTGTTTACTATAGTATAGATGGCGGCGCAAAGCCACGGCAGGGTGACTGCTCAGCCAGTCGTTCAGAAACCGGGTTTTTCTCGTGTAGGCATGGTTCTTCGTCTGCGCAACGGCCTTTCATGGCGCGATGACCTTGGTCTGTGAGACAAAAACCCGGTTTCCCATGCCTGAGCAGTTACACGGCACGATTCCTATCGGCAATCGTATAACCAAGGAGAACATCTGAGAGGCTTGACCACCTGATGACAAATCCAGCTTCGATGACTGAGCACATCCCCACCCAACAGTTGATCCTGTACGCGCTGGGCCACCAGGATGCGGATTGGGAAGCGCATCTGGCGATGTGCGACGCGTGCCGCAGCCAGGCCGAGACCTACCGCTCGGTGTTGACTGCCGCCCGCGCGACCCTGGCGGCCGGCGCTGGCCGGGTCAATCTCGTTTCGTTGGACAACCCACTGGTTCTGGAAAACAGTGAATGCGAGGTGGGGGATGGTCTGCACACCCTGCGAGTCACCCTGCGCACGGGGCCGGGCGTCCTCTACGGCCACCTGACGGTGGACGACGACTGCGTTTGCTGGCGCAACGCGCCGGTGCGCCTCTTCGGGCCGCATGGCCTGGTGGCCAGCAGCCGGGTGGACGCCGAACGCGAATTCGAGCTGCCGCTGCCCACCAAAGGCCAGTCCTACAGCCTGGGACTGGTGCTCACCCGGCGTGAGACGCCGGAGCTGCAGATCATCGGCAGCTTCGAGGTGGGCTGAACCGAACGACCGGCGGCGGGGCGGGGGTTCATTCCACGAAGATCTCCACCAGCTCGCCATCCTCGCGGTCCTGCACCTCCACCAGCTTGCCGGTGGCACCAGATCTGACCATCTCGGCCAGATGCGTCAGGTCGAAGCCTTCCATCTCCGGGGCAAAACGGGCGCCCATCTTCAGTCCCACATCCACCAACCCCATGGGGATGGTCACGTTGACCTTGTTGCGGCCGGTCTGGGCATCGGTGACCCGCACGCGCAGCCAGCGGCCGGCGCTGGCGGCCGGGCCGCTGGGGTTGGCCGCCTGCGCGCGCCGGCGGTCGGCCGCGCTGAGGGCTTCCAACAGGCGGGAACCGTCCTCGGCCGAGATCTTGCCCTGCTCGACCATCTTGAGAACCCGCAGTCTTTCATCGCTCGTCGTCATGCTTGTGTTGTCTCTGCTGCGCCGGCCGGTCACCGTGGGTTGAGTCGCTGCTCAGATCGAGCCTGCCTTGGCGCCGCAGCGAAACTCTGCGGCTGCTCGAAACCCACGGGTGGCCCGCCGGCTGAATAGGCGCGCGGCGCCTTGCGGACTCTGCCTCAGGTGTTGCCGATCTTGCAGCGCATGGCCAGGTGATTGCGCACGATGCGGAATCCTGCGGCCTCCAGCGCCTGGATCAGCTCGCGGTGCTCACCCTGGTGCTGGACGCGCACCGGCCAGCGCGGATAGTCGGCCAAAAAGCTCAGGGCGTGGCTGACCAGGGCCTGCTCCAGTTGGCCACGACAACTGGGGTGAACGGCGAAACTGAGCCGGTGGATGCCCTGCCAACGCTGCGCGTCGACGGCCATCCAGGCTGCCAGCCCCTGCTGCGCGCCCGGCACGGCCCAGCGTCTGATCCTGCTGCGGCCCATCAGCTCCCAGAGCTTCTCGCCCAGGCGGCTTTCGGCCAGTTGCATGAAGTCATGGGAGCGCACCGGCCGCCACCACTGCGCCAGCTCGCTGCGACAGGCGGCCTCCAGCGTGTAGCGGGCTTGCCACTCGTCGTGGCGGTATGGGCGCAGCCCGGCCGGCGCCTCGGCCTCGGACAGGTGCGCCGGCAGCCGGTCGATCTGCAAGAGGGCGTCCTCGGTCAGACCTTCGAAGCCCAGCTGCTGGTAAAGCGCCTTGGCCACGGCGTTGTCGGTGCGCACCTGCAAGACAGCCCAACTGCCGCGGCGTTCGGCGATGCGCTCCTGCGCGGCCTGGATCAGCGCCCGACCGATGCCGCGGCCCTGATAGCCCTGGGTGACAGCCACGTTGGCGATCTGCCAGCGGCTGCCGTAGGCGTCCAGCCGCTGGATGGTCACATTGCCCACCACCCGGTCGTCCTCGATCCAGACGAAACCGCCCAGCACATCTTCCAGGTAGGGATCGGAGCGCGCCATCAGGCTGACCAGCGGCCCCATGTGGGAAAGCATGCGCAGGTCGCGCAGCGCGGCGATGCCGCCTGGCTCCAGCTCGCCTGTGAAGGCCTCCTCGATCAGGAGTGCCACCTGGCTAAGGTCTTTGCGTGGATCCAAGGGGCGCAGGCCGCGGTAGGCGGTGCGTTGATCGATGGCAAGTTGGGCGCTCATGGACATGGCATCGTTACGGTCAAGAATGGCGTAATGATGACACAGCTTGAGCGTTTTGGCAAGTCACCCGGCCGCGTCTGCATCAGTTGCCCAGCGCGTCCAACAGCCTGGCGGCCTCCTCGATATTGATCTTGCCCTGCGCCAGCAGCTCCAGCACGGTCTTGCGCTCAACAGCCAGATCGGCCGGCTGGCCGGGCTGGGCCGGGGAGTCGGCGCGAATGTCCACGCGCACACGGGTGGGGCCGCTCCACTCCGCGCTGTTGCGGAAGTTGTCGGCCGCCTCGCGCGCCTCTGCGGCGATGTCGTCCACGGCGCGGCGCAGCTCGTCCCGGATGCCCTCGATGTCGATCTGGGCCACGGTCCGCCGCAGTTGCTGGCCGACGTTCTGGCAAAGCTGGCTTAGGTCCGCGCTCAGGCGCAGCCAGTTGTCGCCGCAGTCGAAGCCAAAGGCGCCGTCGTTGCCAGCGGCCTGTTGATTGCTCTGTGTCATGGGTAGTCTCTCCAAAGGGGTTGCGGTCAACGTTCGTTGTGCAGCAGCGTGATCGCCTCGTCGGCGTTGATCTTGCCGGCGGCCAGTTCCTCCAGCACGGCCTGGCGCTGTTGGGCGCTGCGCTGGCGGGTTTCGGCCGGCGGCTCATCCAGAATCTCGAAGCCCAGGGCGCGGATCAGGTCGTTGAGCCGGCCGCGCACCGTGGGATAGGAAAGCCCCAGCTCGTCGCCAACCCAGTTCAGCTTGCCCTGGCAGCGCACAAAGACCTCCAGGAAGTCGATCTGCTCGCTGTTCAGAAGGGCAAAGCGACCCAAGGTGAAGGCGCCCTCCAGCGCGCTGTCGCAGGCGCGGCAGTGCAGACGGGTGACGATCATGGCCTCGCCGCACACCGGGCAGCGGCCTCCATAGCGGTTCATAGCTCTCTCCTGGTTGACAGGCCAGCCGATCGGCGCGGTTGGCCTGAGACTGCAGGTCATAAATCCTGGCGTTTCAATAATATATCATGTTTTATCAATAATGTCAA
>JACSRL010000789.1 GCA_014879765.1 Anaerolinea sp.
GCCTGGCGATTCTGGAAGCGCACGGCGACGCACTGGCCGCCCGGCAACACATCGACGGTGAAGCTGGTCGGCCCCACCGGCGCCCAGCCGAGCTGTGCCGTTTCCGCCACCAGGTATTGGCCGGCCGGCACGCCGTCGAAACGGAAGTGGCCCAGGCCGTCGGTGCTGGTCAGCCGCGCCGGCCCGCTGCTCCCTTGCAGGCTGATGGTCCAGCCGGGCAGCCCCACGTCCAGGATATCGACCTTGCGCCCCGCCACGCAGCCGGCGCCCTGCGGGGTGGCTGTCGCATCGGCCGACGGCGCCAGCGAGCGCTCATCCCACCGGCCGGGCAGCCCCTGCACGATCAGCGGCAGATAATGCCGCAGCAGCGCCGGCGGCGTCGGGGTGGCCTCCTTGTTCTTGAAGCGGATATGCAGGCATTCGTCGCCCGGTTCCAGCGCCGGCGCCAGGAACTCAGCCGGCGTCACAGGCCTCCAGCCAGGCTGCAGCTCTTCCCAGAAGCGATAGACGCCCAGCGGCAGCGCATCGAACAGGAAGAAGCCCGCGCCGTCGCTCACCTGGGTGTAGATCGGCCCCTGGCCGTCGGCCAGTTGGGCGTGGATCACCCAGCCGGCCATGCCGACGTGGAAATCGTTGATCTTGTGGCCATCCACGCAGACCACGTTCAGCCGCTGGCCGAAGTCCACCACGGCCGCGCCCCCCGTGGGCACGGTGGCCGTCTGCACCAGGGAGGTGGTGGCGGCGTAGTTGGGCAGCAGCGCGGCCGTCACCGTGTAGCGCCCGGCCGCCTGCGGGGTCCAGGTCAGGATGCCCGCGCTGCCGGTGACGTCGGCGCCGGTCGCGCCATACTGGTTGACCCAGCTCACCGGCGCGCCGGCCAGCGGCGGCTCACCTGCGTTCCAGACGCCGTTGCCGTCCAGATCCTCGAAGACGCGCGCGGTCAGCGTTCCCTGCCCCTGGATGCCAAAGCGCACGTGGCTGGTGGCGCCGGTGGCCACGGTGACGGCGACGATGGGCGCCGTGGTGGCGGTGTAGTGCGGCGGGAGGGTCAGCTCGACGATGTAGCCGCCCACGCAGCGGTCAGGCCAGATCACCAGGCCGGCCGCGTTGCTCACGCCGCTGCTGTGGTCGCCGCAGGGGGAGATGAAGCCGACCGTGGCCCCCTGGTAGGGCGGTTCCCCCGCATCCTGCACCCCGTTGGCGTTGGCGTCCACCCAGACCAGCGCCTCCAGCGCGCCGGGGATGATGCGGTTGCCGAACAGCACGGTGGTGACAGCGTTGGCCGTGACTGTGGCCGTCACCGGATTGGGGGTGGTGGCCGCCGAGCCGGGCGGCACCACCTCTGTCACCTGATAGGCGCCGATGGGCACGTCGCCCCACACGATCTCGCCGTTCTGGTCGGTGAGCTCGCCCAGCGTCTGGCCCTGGATCACCAGGCGGAAGAGCACGCCGGGCACGCCAGGTTCACCGGCATCGCGCACGCCGTTGCCGTTGCGGTCGTCGAACTTGACGATCTTCAGCGTGCCGGTGTCCTGGGTGACCCAGAAGTTGGCCTCGGCGCTGGCCTCGTTGCCCGACTGGAGCGAATAGTAGACCACCTGGATGCGGTAGCGTTCGAAAAGGCGGCCGAAAGGCAGGGTGTAGCCGGGCGGCAACACATAGCCGCGGGTCACGTCCAGCCCGGTGCTGCCCGGGTAGGTCTGGCTCTCCACCAGCGCGCCGTTTTCCAGGTTGGTGATGCGAAATGTCACCGAGACCGGGGTCGTCGAGGCGACGATGCGCCACTGGATCACCTGGGTCTCGCCGGGGCGGATGGCCGTCGGCGGCGAGGGCGCGTTGGTCAGCGTGATGCTGGCATCGGGCGCCTGCGGCCCGGCGGGCCCGGCCGGCGCCGCCAGCGCGCCCACCGTCCACAGCAGGACCGCCAGCAGCAATCCGGCCAGGATGGCTGCGGCGCCGAGTCGTTTGGTCAACCTGTTCATGGCATCCTCCTTGTTGATGTTGTCGTGTCCCAGACTTGGGAAGTGGCTGAGCAGTCACACCGGCCACTTCCCAAGTCGCTTTGCCGCTATCGTATGAAGACGGCGCCGCCCCCGCCAAAGTGACGGCGCGCCGGCCTTGAGATTGTGCATCACAGAGCAAATCTGTGGTATACTGGCGCACAAGCGGACTCTGCTGGGCGCCTTTGCCCAGATTCGAGGAGTGTGACCATGAGACGTATCGCAGTGTCATTGACCAAGGGCGGCGTGGGCAAGACCACCACCGCCGTCAACCTGGCAGCCGGGCTGGCGCGGGCCGGCCATGAGGTGCTGCTGATCGACGCCGACACCCAGGGCCAGGCTGGCAAATCGCTGGGTGTGCAGCCGGCCAGCGGGCTGAACGAGCTGGTGGCCGGCGAGGCCAGCCTGGAGCAGGTGATCGTCCCGGCGCGCGAGCGGCTGGCGCTGCTGGCCGGCAGCAAAAGCCTGGCCGGGCTGAAGCGGCTGATCGCGCGGCGCGATTTCGGCGCCGAGCGCACCCTGGCCGAGGCGCTGGCCCCGCTGGATGGCCGCTATGATTTTGTGATCGTGGACACCGCGCCGGGCTGGGATGTGCTGACCATCAACGTGCTCTTCTACGCCGACGAGGTGCTGGCGCCGGTGTCGCTGGAGGTGATGACCTTGCAAGGGCTGCTGGAATTCGCCCAAAGCCTGGCCAGCATCCAGCGCTACCGGGAGGCGCTGGCCCTGCGCTACGTGCTGCCGACTTTCCTCGACCGCCGGGTCAGAAAGTCGGAGGAGATCATGGCGCAGTTGGCCACCTACTTCCCCGACCAGATGTGTCAACCGATTCGCTACAATGTCCGGCTCTCGGAGGCGCCAGGCTATCGCCAACACATCTTCGAATACGCCCCCAACTCCCCCGGCGCCGAGGACTACCGCACGCTGACAGAAAGGATCGCAAACGATGGCGCGTAAAGAAACCCCCGATGTGCTGGGCGAGGTGCTGGCAGGGCTGGGCGAGCCGCCGCCGGCCGCGACGCCGGCCGTGGCCCCGGCCGCGCCCGCCCCGCGGCCGGCGCGACCGCCGCGCCGCGCGGCAGCCGCCCCGGAAAAGCCGGCCGCGGCCGAGCCGGAGCCCCCTGCCCAGCCGGCCGCGCGCGGCTGGGATTTCCTGGTGGTCTCCTTCAGCGAATACCGCGGCTGGCGGCCGCGCTTCATCAACGGCCAGGAGATCCGCAACTGGATGCACGCGCCGCTGATCCATGACTACCTGGCCCAGTTGGGCGAGGATGGCTGGGAGATGGTGGGCGCGGGGGGCGGCAAGGCGCTCTACGGCGCCAGCGATCACTACCAGGCCTTTTTCAAGCGGCCCAAACGCTGAGGGCATAATGCATAATGCGTAATGCGTAACTCGTAACTCGGAGTCTGTGGGAGTTGGCTCCAGGTTACGAGTTACTCGTTACTCGTTACGTTCTGCACAACACACCCGCAATCTCGCACACAACTCGCTCCATTCCGGGTTACGGGTTACGAGTTACTCGTTACGTTCTGCGCAACG
>JACSRL010000660.1 GCA_014879765.1 Anaerolinea sp.
CGCCGCCTGGCCCTACTCGACCTACGCTGGCCACCTATGCTGTTCAACCAGATTCAAACACACCCAAATGACTTTGACACCGCCCTACAGCTTGAAAGGCTTTGCTCAAGTCAGGGACTGGATGAACCAATCTCCATTGCAAACGCAAAAACGGCCAACTGATCTTGAATCAGTTGGCCGTTTTCGGATACTGCACGGGCTAGAGTGACCCACTCAGGACTTGAACCTGAAACCCGCTGATTAAGAGTCAGCTGCTCTGCCAGTTGAGCTAGTGGGCCAGTACCAGCCGATTATATGCTTTCAGGGGCGCATTGTCAAATTGCGCGGCCTTTTGGCCCCGCGGGCGGCGCAGGGCTGTTGAACGAAAAAGCCCCCGTCCTGCATGGACGGGGGCTGGATGGCGATGATCGGAGACCGCTATTTCTCTTCTTCGCGTTCCTTCTTGGCGGCTTCGATGACGGCGATGGCGATGTTGCCGGGCACCACGGCGTAGTGCGATGGCTCGATGCTGTAGATGCCGCGGCCCTGGGTCAGCGAACGCAGGTCGGCCGCATAGCGCTGCATCTCGGCCAGCGGCACCTGGGCCTCCACCACACTCTTGCCGCGCTCCTGGCCGATGCCCTGCACCACGCCGCGCCGGGTGTTCAGGTCGCCCATGATGTCGCCCACGTAGGAATCGGGCACCACCACCTTGACCTGGACGATGGGCTCCAGCAGCACCGGGCCGGCCTTCTCGAAGGCGGCCTTGAAGGCCTCGCGGCCGGCGATCTGGAAGGCGATGTCCTTGGAGTCCACCGGGTGCATCTTGCCGTCGTAGATCTCGGCGCGCACGTCCACCACCGGGTAGCCGGCGATGACTCCCTGCTCCAACACCGAGCGGATGCCCTTTTCGATGGAGGGGAAGAAGGAGTTGGAGATGGAGCCGCCGAAGATGCGGTCGGTGCTGTACTCGAAGCCCGCGCCCCGCTCCAGCGGTTTGACCTCCATGTGTACCTCGCCGAACTGGCCCGCGCCGCCGGTCTGCTTCTTGTGGCGGTACTGCTCGGCCCCGCTCTTGGTGACGGTCTCCTTGTAGGGCACCTTGGGCACGTGGGTCTCGATGCCCACGCCGAATTTCTCCTGCAAGGCGTGTACGGCCACGTCCACGTGGGTGTCGCCCATGCCGGAGAGAATCGTCTGGCCGGTGCCCGACTCGAAACGCCAGCGCAGGGTCGGATCCTGCTCGCCCAGGCGGGTCAGGGCCGGGCCCATCTTGGCCGAGTCCTGCTGCGTCTTGGGGCTGACGGCCACCTCGAAGAGGGGGTTGGGGTAGTGGGGCGGCGTCACGGTAAATTGCGCGTTACGACGAGTCAGGCTGTCGCCGGTGATGGTGTCGCCCAGCTTGGCCACCGCGCCGATGTCGCCCAGCGCCAGCCGGTCGATGTTGATCTGCTCCTTGCCGCGCATGACGAAGAGCTGGCCCAGCCGCTCCTCCACGCTGGAGCGGGGGTTGAACAGGCGTCCTTCCTCGATAGCCAGCTCGCCCGAGACGACGCGGAAATAGGTCAGCTTGCCGACGAAGGGGTCGGCCACGGTCTTGAAGGCGAACAAGACCAGCGGGCCGGCCGCGTCGGGCGCCAAGGTAACCGTCTCGCCGGCGGCGTTGGCCGCCTCGATGCCGCGGCCCTGCTGGAAGGTGGGCGCCAGCTCGGCCAGGATCGACATCAGCGAGCGCACGCCGATGTTGTGGGTGGCGTCGCCGAAGAGCACGGGCACCACGCTGCCCTGACGAATGGCTGCGGCCAGGCCGCTCCTGATCTCCTCGGGCGTCAACTGCTCGCCATCGAGGAATTTCATGATCAGCTCGTCGTCGTCGCCGGCCGCAGCTTCAGCCAGCGCCATCAGGGCCATCTCCAGGTCGTCGGCCAGGGCGGCGGGCACAGCTTCCGTCTTGCCCTCGGCGCCCATGGAGGCCTTGCGGCTGAGCAGATCGATCACGCCCTTGAAGTTGGCCTCGGCGCCGACGGGGATCTGCACCGGCACGAAGTTGGCGCCGAAGACGCTGCGCAGCTCGGCGATCACCGTGTCGGGGTTGGCGTTCTCGCGCGCCATCTTGTTGAGGTAGATCATGCGGGCCAGGCCGTTGTCCTCGGCGATCTGCCAGGCGACCTCGGTGCCCACCTCGACGCCGGCCACGGCATCGACCACAATCAGCGCCACATCGGCCGCGGCCGCGGCGCTGTGTACCTCGCCCACGAAATCGATGTAGCCTGGCGCATCCAGGAAGTTGAGCTTGACCCCCTGCCACTCGACCGGCAGCGTCGTCAGGCTGATGGAAATGCCGCGCCGCTTCTCTTCGGGGTCATAGTCGGCCACGGTGTTGCCATCCTCGACGCGGCCCATGCGGGTCAGCGCGCCGGAGTCGAAGAGCATGGCCTCAGCCAGCGAGGTCTTGCCCGCGCCGCTGTGTCCCATCAGCGCAATGCTGCGAATGCGATCTGCTGCATACTGCTTCATAAGGTATCGAAAATCCTCCTGGATCTGCTGCTTTTTGTGCCTGCGACCAACAGACTGCGCCGCCAGCCTCACCCTGCGGGCGATCTGCCGGCGGCGGTGTTATTTTAACCCAAGTGGGGGGGAAGTGTCAAAGACGGGAACTTAGGGGAACTGGCGGTAGGGGCGGGGTCTCCCCGCCCACCATACGCGCCAGCCACCGTAAGGGCGGGGTGACCCCGCCCCTACGGTGAATGACGCGAAATCTCCTCACCCCTCATACTTGCGCACCATGCCCAGCTCCTGCCCCACCAGCCGCCGCGCGCGGCGTTCGGCTTCCCAGAGAGTGCGCTCCTCGTCCAGGGTCAGCAGCCGATGGGCCTGCATCAGCCAGCGGCCGGCCACCATGACGTGGCTGACGTCGCCGGCCTGCGCGCTGTGCAGCAGATTGGCGACCAGATCGTGGCGCGGCCGCCAGTGTGGCCGGTCGCAGTCCAGCAGGATCAGATCGGCCCGGTTGCCGGGGATGATGGCGCCGCTGTCGGGCCAGCCCAGCGCGGCCGCGCCGTTCTGTGTGGCCATGCGCAGCGGGAGGTCGCCGGGCATGAGCTCGGGATCAGCGTGGTGCAGCTTCTGGATCAGCGCGGCCAGCCGCGCCTCCTTGAGCATGTTCAGGTCATTGCTGCTGGCCGGGCCATCGGTGCCCAGCGCCACGTTGACCCCCTGCGCCAGCAGCGCGGGCACAGGAGTCACCCCCATGCCCAGCTTCATGTGGCAGTTGGGGCACTGCACCACCGTGACCCCGCGGCGGGCCAGGATCGCCTGATCGACCGGGTTGACGCAGATGCAGTGCGCGGCGATGGTGGGCACGTCGAAGACGCCGTTGGCCTCCAGCAGCTCCACCGGGGTGCGGTCATAGCGGGCCAGCGAGTTGTCCACCTGCTGCTGCGACTCGGCCAGGTGGATGTGGATGCCCACCCCCAGCCGGGCGGCCACGGCCGCGGTGCGGGCCAGGAAGCGCGGCTCGCACATGTAGGGGGAGTGCGGGCCCAGGGT
>JACSRL010000662.1 GCA_014879765.1 Anaerolinea sp.
TAGGCGTAGAGCAGCTTGGCGCCGTTGCGGATGATGCCGCCATGCTCCTGGCCGGTGCCGGGCATGAAGCCGGGCACATCCACCAGGGTGATGATGGGCACGTTGAAGCAGTCGCACAGGCGCACAAAGCGCGCGGCCTTGGTGCTGGAGGCGATGTCCAGCACGCCGGCCAGCACGGCCGGCTGCTGGGCCACGATGCCCACGCTGTGGCCGCCCATGCGGGCAAAGCCGACGATGATATTCTGCGCCCAGTGCTCATGCACCTCCAGAAAATCGCCATCGTCCACGATGTGGCGGATGACGGTCTTCATGTCGTAGGCTTTGTTGGGATTTTCCGGCACCACCGTGTCCAGCGCCTCGTCCATGCGCAGCGGATCGTCGCTGGGGGGCCGGAAGGGGGGATCCTCCATGTTGTTCTGCGGCAGGAAGCTGAGCAGCTTTTGGGCGATGACCAGGGCATGCTCCTCGTTTTCGGCCGCGAAATGGGCCACGCCGCTTTTGGCCGCGTGGGTCATGGCGCCGCCCAGCTCCTCGAAGGTCACCTCTTCGTGGGTGACAGTCTTGACCACGTCGGGGCCGGTGACGAACATGTAGCTGGTGTCCTGCACCATGATGATGAAGTCGGTGATGGCCGGCGAATAGACCGCGCCGCCCGCGCAGGGCCCCATCACCAGGCTGATCTGCGGGATCACGCCGGAGGCCAGGGTGTTGCGCAGAAAGACCTCGGCATAGCCGCCCAAGCTGACCACGCCCTCCTGGATGCGGGCGCCTCCGCTGTCGTTCAGGCCCACCACCGGCGCGCCGTTCTTCATGGCCAGGTCCATGATCTTGCAGATCTTCTCGGCGTGCGCCTCCGACAGCGAGCCGCCGAAGACGGTGAAATCCTGGGAGAAGACGTAGACCAGCCGGCCATCCACCGTTCCATAGCCCGTCACCACGCCGTCGCCCATGATCTTCTGCCGCTCCAGGCCGAAATCATGGCTGCGATGAGTGACGAACACATCCAGCTCGCGGAAGCTGCCTTTGTCCAACATGAAGTCCAGGCGCTCGCGCGCGGTGAGCTTGCCCTGGGCGTGTTGTTTGGCGATGCGCTCCTCGCCGCCGCCCAGCAGCGCCTGCTGTTTCAGGGCACGAAGCCGCTCGATTTTGGGGTCTGCAGCCAAGGGGGACCTCCTTCAGTTGATGAACAGTGGGGAGTTCACCGTAGCACGATGCTCTCAATCGTGCGTGGGGCAATCCAGTGAACGTCTTGTCAGAAGCTGATCACACCTGACAGCGTCAGCGTCACCAGCAAAACCGGCTGATGGATCAGGTAGATCAGCAGCGAATTCTCGCCCAACAGGCGCAGCAGCCGGATCGCGGCGTTGTTGGAGTGATCGCCCAGGGCAAAGCGCCGCTGGCCGCCGGGGTAGAGCACGTTGCCCAGGAAGATACCGATCAACACCCGGCCAAACCAGGGGATCAGCGGCGCGTAGTCCACGCCGCTGCCCGGCGTCGGCGCCAGCCATGCCAGCCAGGGCAGGTCGATGGACAGCCCCTGGATGGCCGGCCCCAACAGGGTCAGCGCAACGCCCAACGCCAGGTTGAGCCAGTTCTTGCCCAGGCGCAGAAACGGGTAGGCCAGAATGATCGACAGGCCGATCAGGTGCAGGATGCCGAAGCGGACATAGTAACCCGTGCCCAGCGCCAGATAGGTGACCACGCCGATCACCAGGCCCCAGGTGAAGATGGTCAGCCCGCGGATGATGTACTTGGGCCACAGGCTGCCGGTGGGGTGGCTCTGGCGCTCGCGGCTGTAGCTCAGCGTCAGCGACAGGCCCACCAGACCGGTGAACAGGCTGGCGGTGACGATCTGCCACCAGCTCCAGAAGCCGCTGCGCAGGGCGATGTCGTAGCCGCCCAGGCTGTGCAGGTCCCACAGCAGGTGATAGACCACCATCATCACGATGGCCACGCCGCGCAGCGCGTCGATCTCCCACAGCCGATCGCCGCGCAGCACCCGCACCGGGGTGATGCTGGCGCGCAGGCCTGTGAGATAGGTAGAAAACACTGCTATAGACCTCTCAGTCCATGTCCTTCTGCATCAGGCCAATACAGGCTGACCTTGTTCTGTCAGCTTCTGCTGAAGCCACAAATTGACCAGGGTTTCGACCTGCACGCCGCGCTTGTGGGCTTGGCTCTCAATGGCTGTAAGTAACTCAATGTCAATCGGTACTGCGCAGGTGATTTCAAAATCTACATCCGGCTCATGGAGATCATCGAAATCTGTAAAATCATGATCATTCCAGAATTTGCCGATTGCCTCATAGGAATCCGCCTGAGAGACACTGCTAACTTTTTTTGCGTCCATAGCCTTTTCGTTCAGGCGACTTCCAGCAAGATCTTGCCGAAATGCTCGCCCTGGGCCATCCGCTCCTCAGCCTGGCGCGCCTCGTGCAACGGGTAGACGCGGTCGATGGGCACGGCCAGCTTGCCGGCAAAGATCAGCCGCATCACGGCCTCGAACTCCGGCTGGCTGCCCATGGTCGAGCCGATGATGCTCACCTGGCGGCCAAAGAGGATGTTGATGGGCGTGGCGCCGGTGTAGCCGGTGGTGCCGCCCACGGTCAACAGCCGGCCGCCGCGCGCCAGCGTGCGCAGGCTGGCCTCCCAGGTGGCCGCGCCCACGTTGTCCACCACGATCTCCACGCCGCGCTTGGCGCTGTGCAGATAGACCGCCTTGGACCAGTTGGGCTCCGCCTCCCGGTCGATGACCCAGTCCGCGCCCTGCGCCAGCGCCTGCTGGGCCTTATCCGCGCCGCCGGCTACCACCCAGACGGTGGCGCCCAGCAGCTTGGCCAGCGCGATGGTGAAGCTGTTGACCCCGCCGCCCGCGCCGATGACCAGCACCGTCTCGCCGGGCCGCAGTTGGCCCTTGGTGATCAGCATGCGCCAGGTGGTGACGGCCACGGTGGGCGCGGCCGCGGCCTGCTGCATGGAGAAGCCATCGGGCACGGCGATCAGGTTGCGCGCCGGGATCTTGACGAACTCGGCGAAGCTGCCGCGGGTGTGCTCGCCCAGAATGGCCCAGGTGTCGCACAGGCTGTGCTCGCCGCGCAGACAGTAGGAGCAATGGCCGCACCACAGGGTCGGATTGGCGGTCACCGGCTGGCCGGCGGTCCAGCCATGCACCTGCTCGCCCATGGCCACCAGCACGCCGCTGAAGTCGGCGCCGGGGATGTGCGGCAGCTCCAGATCGAGGCCTTTCCACCCTTTGACGACAAATTGATCCAGGCGGTTGAGGGCTGCGTACTGGACGCGCACCAGCGCCTCATGGGGGCCGAGTTCGGGGACGGGCAGATCCTCGACGTATTCCAGCCTGTCGAGGCCGCCGTGCTGACGAAAGATGATTGCGCGCATCACACCTCCCGGGGACGAAGGCGCTGTGGGCCGAGGATGTACGATGGGTGATCGGTCGGGCGAGACGCCCTTGGGATCGGGTTCAAAATGATCTGGCAGGCGTCCCGCCGGGCAAGGCGGGCGAG
>JACSRL010000663.1 GCA_014879765.1 Anaerolinea sp.
CAATCATGGACGGATCGACAAAATCGTTGTATAATGCAGCCGGCATAGGTGCGCAACTTCCCTGCGCCGGCGGCAGAGGCGCTTTGCAGTCTTCGTCACAAGGAGCAACCAGAACCGTGGCTGACAACGATCCCCTTCAGGCAGATGCACTCTTCGAGCCGGTGACCCAGAAATGGGTGCGCGGGGCCTTTGCCGAGTGGTACCGCCGCTACGGCCTGGGCATCACCGGCTATCCCCTCACCGAACAATATACTGACCCGGACACCGGCCTGCCGACGCAGTACTTCCAGCGTGTGGCGTTGGAGGAGGTCGCCGGCCAGATCCGTCTGCGCTTGGCCGGCCAGGAGGCGCTCTCGCGCCAGCAGGAGGTGGCCCAGCAGCGCGTCGAGGTGCAACGCCTGGCGGCCGCCCTGAGCCAGATGCGCACCCAACTGGCCGCCACCAGCCAACTGGCCGCGGTCGAGGCCAGCCGCGGCGCGCCCGCGGCCAGCGCCACGCTGGAGAGCCAACTGCGCCAGCGCGAGGAAGAGCTGGCCGAGGCGCAGCTTCACCTGGCCAAGATGGAACGCGATCTGGAGGCCTGTCACCAGCGTGTGGCCGAGCTGGAGGGCCAGCTCAGCCAGCAGGCCCGCACCGTGGCCGCGCAACAGGCCGAGATCGCCCGGCTCAGGGCGCAGCTCCAGTCAGGAGGCAGCGCGCCGGCCGGCCAGGTGCCCAGGCCAGCCATCACCGACATCGTCGACCAACTGATGAAGCATCCCACCAAGAGCTACGGCGTGCGCCCGCTCCAAGCCATCACCCACCTGTGCATCCACCACAGCGCGGTGGCGGGCACGGTGCCGGTGGAGCACGTCGCCCAGTATCACGTGCAGGATCAGGACTGGCCCGGCATCGGCTATCACTTCTACGTGGAACCCAACGGCGTCATCTACCAGACCCAGCGTCTGGAGACCGTCTCCTGGCATGTGAGCCACAACAACGACTACAGCGTCGGCATCTGCGTGGCCGGCGACTTCACCTATGCGCCGCCGCCGCAGAGCCAGATCGACACCGCCGCCCATCTGGTGGCCTGGCTGATGCAGGAGCTGTCCGTGCCTGAGCAGAAGATCCTGGGCCACAAGGAGTTCCCCAAGAACGACACCAGTTGCCCGGGCGAAACCTGGCTGAAGCGCATGACCTGGAAGAACCTGCTGCTGGAGAGCGTGCGCGCCCAGGCGGGTGGCCCGGCCCGGCCGCTGGGCCACTACGTGCTCTTCTGGCAGAAGCCCGATTCGTGGGCGCAGGAGGACTGGCGGGCCGCCGAGCGCTACATCGGCCGCTTCCGGCCCACGGCTGGCTTCTCGCTGGACGACGCCAGGCAGGCCGCGTATGTCACCATCGTGGGCGGCGACGCCGGCGTGTCGGGCCAGGCTGAGCAGGAATTGCGCGCGGCCGGCGCCAAGGTGGAGCGCATCGCCGGCGTCAACTTCGCCGACACCCAGCGCATTTTGGATGACATGGCCGCCCGCGGCCAGCGCTTCCTGACCCTCACATGAGCGAGCTTTCGTATTGAACACCCCCCCCTCTCCGGTCGTTGCCGAGGCGGGCGCGTCGCCGGAGGTCTACCGGGTGCGTCTGCCCTTGTTCGAAGGGCCGTTGGATCTGCTCCTGCATCTGATCCAGAAAAATGAGCTGGATATCACCGCCATCTCGCTGGCGTTGGTGGCTGATCAGTTCGTCGCACACCTGCAGTCCATGGCGCAGGTGCAGGCCGATCTGATCGCCGATTTTCTGGTGGTGGCCGCCAAGCTCCTGCTGATCAAGTCGCGCCTGCTGTTGCCCCGGCCGCCGGTGGTGGAGGACGAGGAGGAGGACGACCCGGCCGAAGCGTTGGCCCGCCGCCTGCGCGAGTACAAGCGTTTCAAGCAGGCGGCTGGTTCGCTGCAAGAGCTGGAAGCCAGAGGCCGCCACAGCTACGTGCGGGTGGCGCCGCCGCCGACCATGGAGACCCGCATCGACTGGGAGGCGATCAGCCTGGACGATCTGCTGGCCGCCTTGCAGCGGCTGCTGGAGGCCGAAGAGGAGCTGCAGCCGGCCGGCGTGATGGTGACGCAGCGCAAGATCACCGTGCGCGAGAAGATCGAGTGGATCGAGCACCTTCTGACCCAGGGCCGCCAGGTGCCCTTTCAGCGGGTGGTGGGCCAGAGCGGCGGCCGGATCGACATCGTGGTCAGCCTTTGGGCCGTGCTGGAGATGATCAAGCGCGGCCGGCTGCGGGCGCACCAGAGCCAGCTCTTCGGCGAGATCATCCTGGAGCCAGGCGCGCCCGGCCCGGCGGCGGAGCCAACCCTGGTCGCGGCCTAGCGACCGGCCAGAGCAGCCAAGGGGTGCAAGCGCAAGGATCGCGCCGCGGCCAGCGCCACCGTCCACCGGCTGGCGCCCACCCACCTGCTCACACCTGCGGAAAAACAAACCGATGGCAATTGCCCTGCAAGAAGAACAGATCACCCCGGCCGATGCGCTGCGCCAGCTTCTGACGCGCGGCGAAGATGGCCTGATCCAGTTGACCGATGCCGCCAGCGCGGCCGCGCTCTTCACCCTGTTGGACCAGATCGCCGCCCTCCTGCCGCAGCTCGAGGCCAGCGGCGTCGATCTGCGGGCTGAAACCGCGCGCTGGCAGGGGCTGCAAGAGCGGCTGCTGACGCGCGGCGCGCGCGTCCTGGCCGCCTGGCAGGGCGCGACCCCGTTGGCCGCGGCGCGCCAGGCGCGCAACCCGACCGCCGACCTGTGGTGGTGGTGGATCGATCAGCGTCTGGCCGAGCGGCGGCGGGCCCGGCGGCGGCGGGCCGCGGGCATCCTCCTGGCCGTGGCCGCGGTGATCGCCCTGGCGGCCTTCGCCGTCGCGCGCCTTTTCCCCGGCGACCCGACCATGCGGGCAGCCTACCGGCTGCGTCTGGAGGGCGAGTCGGCCTTGAGCAGCGGCGACCTGAGCGGCAGCGCCGACGCCCTGCGCCAGGCCATCCAGGCCACCCCCGAGGACGCCAACCTGTTGATCCTCTACGGCGTGGTGGTCCAACAGATGGGCGATGCGGCGGCGGCTGAGCAGGCCTGGCAGCAGGCGCGGGAGCTGCTGGGCGGCGCCGAGGCGCCCTTCCTGGCCGAACGCGGCCTGGCCTTCTTGCAGGCGCAGCAGCCAGAGGCCGCGCTGGCCGACCTGGAAACGGCCGTGGCGCTGGATCCCACCTCCGCCCGGACGCATTTGCTGTTGGGCAGCGCGCTGGAAACCATGGGCCGCGTGCAGGAGGCGCTGGCCGCCTACGAGCAGGCGGCGACCCTGGCCGAGGCTGCCGGCAACAGCGAGCTGGTGGCCGTGGCGCGCGTCCAGGCAGCCAATTTGATGCAGCGCATGCAGTTCAGCCCACCGACTACCCCCCAGCCGTAGGGCAATCGTCATCCTGGCGTATTCACCGGTTTGCTGGCTGTATGGTAGAATAGTCGTGTCGCTTCAACCATCGCCGACGAGTGGCATTAGAAACCGGGTTTT
>JACSRL010000665.1 GCA_014879765.1 Anaerolinea sp.
AACACGTGATTTCGATACGGCAGCCTACTCAATCCACGTGTTCGCACCCGCCGGCTGAGCAGTTACCTTTTGGATTGTAAGGAGCAAGCAGCATGGCAGTCAGCAAAGTGATCGACCTGATCGGCAATTCCACCGTCAGTTGGGAAGACGCGGCCCGCAACGCGCTGACCGGCGCCGGCAAGAGCCTGCACGGCATCACCGATCTGGAGATCGTGCAGTACACGGCCAAAGTGATCGACAACGAGATCATCGAGTATCGCGCTCTGGTGCGCATGGCCTTCGTCGTCGACTGAGCGCCCCGCCGGTCGCGGGGCGCTCAAGTCGCTGGGGAAGAACAATTTGACGCCCGTGTTCACTGATGCTATAATCCCCCCGTCTGAATTCCTTACATAAGCTGCCGCGGCCGCGCAGGCTGCCAGCGCGCAGGCAGGCGTCACCTTCACACCGCATATCGCGGCGCCGGGAGCCGGTTCCTCAGCCTTTCCTCCAATTCATTTGCAGTGCTTGCTGCCAGGGTTCCCCTCCAGAACCGGCCACCCCACCTTCCGTCCACAGTTCGCCCTTGTATCATCAATTCAGCTAGTCGGGATCTTCCAGCACACGCTGGGCCCTCCCCCTGCAACAAACTTTTTTTGCCAGCCGTGTTGCCCCGGCAGGGCAGTTGACGCAACCTGCCTGCCGACGGCACGCGCGGGCATTCCCACACACCAACAAAGCAAACCGCTTCATCCACGTAGGAGCAACAAACGTGAATATCTCTGATCTTGAGATGAGACACCTGGACGAGCTGCAGGCTCTGGCCAGGGAAATGCAGATCACCGGCTTTACCCGCATGAAAAAGGGTGATCTGATCATGCGCCTTTTGCGAGCCAGCGCCGAGGCGCAGGGCTATATCTTTGGGGGAGGCGTTCTGGAGATCGTGCAGGATGGCATCGGCTTCCTGCGTTCCGACCATCTTCTGCCAGGCCGCGAGGACGTCTACGTCTCGCAAAGCCAGATTCGCCGCTTTGGCCTGCGCACCGGCGATCTGGTCATTGGCCAGGTGCGTCCTCCCAAGGAGTCCGAAAAATACTTCGGGCTGCTCAAAGTGGAGACGGTCAACGGTCTCGACCCGGAAGATGCCAAGCTGCGCCCGGCCTTCGAGCGCCTGACGCCCATCTTCCCCAACGAGCAGATTCACCTCTCCACCAGCCCGGGCATCATGGCCACCCGTTTGATCGACATGATCGTGCCCATCGGCCGCGGCCAGCGCGGCCTGATCGTCTCCCCCCCCAAGGCTGGCAAGACCACCATCCTGAAGCAGGTCGCCAACGGCATGAGCGCCAACTACAACGATCTGCACATGATGGTGGTGTTGATCGGCGAGCGCCCCGAGGAAGTCACCGACATGGACCGCTCGGTGGAGGCGGAGGTGATCAGCTCGACCTTCGACGACCCGGTGCAGAGCCACGTGCGCGTGGCCGAGATGGCGCTGGCGCGCGCCAAGCGCCTGGTGGAGGGGGGCCGCGATGTGGTGATCCTGCTGGATTCCATCACCCGCCTGGGCCGGGCCTACAACCTGGTGGTGCCCCCCAGCGGCCGCACCCTCTCCGGCGGCCTGGACCCGGCGGCGCTCTATCCGCCCAAGGGCTTCTTCGGCGCGGCCCGCAACATCGAAGAGGGCGGCAGCCTGACCATCATCGCCACCGCGCTGGTGGACACCGGCAGCCGCATGGACGACGTGATCTACGAGGAGTTCAAGGGCACCGGCAACATGGAGCTGCACCTGAACCGCCGCATGTCCGAGCGTCGTATCTTCCCGGCCTTTGACATCGAGCGCTCCGGCACCCGCCGCGAAGAGCTGCTGATCGACGAGCCGACTCTGCAACGGATCTGGACCATGCGCCGCATGATCGACGCCATGGGCGGCGGCATGGAAGCCTTGCAGCCGCTGCTGGAGCGCATCTCCCGCACCCGAGACAACGATGAGTTCCTGTCAACTCTCCATCTTTCTATGTAGCCTATGCCTCTGAGTGAAAACCCTGGGGCCGACCCGGACCAGCTTCCGCAAGAGAGCGTGGCTCAGGCAACGGCCTCAACAGATTCTAGCGTGTCGGGGAGCGACCTTCAACCTGCCAACCTGTCCGATACTCCACAGAGCCGTTTTTTGGCCAGCCTCTGGCGCGGGTTGCACCGCGCCTGGCTGACTTTTCGCGGCGACACGGTGACGCCGGTGCGTCTGGCCTCACACCTGGCGCTGCTGGCGATGGCGGCCCTGGTGCTGGTGTTGAGCCGGGTGGACCTGCCCGCCTGGGAGATCGTGCGTCTGGCGCCGGTGCAGCCTGAAGTGGCCAGCGCGCCGGCCGAGATGGCTTTCCAGCCGCTGCCCATGGGCGGCAGCCCGCTGCAAGAGAGCGGCGTGCTGGTGCGCGCGCCGGTGCCCTTCACAGAGATCCCCGACCGGCCGCGCGCGGGGGTGATCACCTACACGGTGCAGTTGGATGACACGGTGCTGGGCATCGCTGAGCAGTTCAAGCTCAACCCCAACACCATCCTGTGGGCCAACCTGGAGGATCTCAGCAAGCCGTTCGTGATGGAAGTGGGCCAGATTCTGCTGATTCCACCGGTCGATGGCGTGCTGCATACGGTCAAGGAGGGCGACACCCTGGCGAAGATCGCCAAGCTCTACAAGGTGACGCCGGAGGTGATCGTGGGCTATGCGCCCAACCAGTTGGCCAGCGTCGACGACGCGCTGACCATCGGCGCGGTGCTGGTGGTGCCCGACGGCGATCGCACCCCGCCGGAGCAGGTGGCGGCGGCGCCGGCCGCGCCCAGCGGCGGAGGGGGCAGCGGCACCTCCGCACCCTGGCGCTCGGTGGGCTTCATCTGGCCCACCTACGGCCTGCTCACCCAGCGTTTCTGGCTGCCGGCCCATCCTGCGATCGACATTGGCGCGTCGACCGGCACACCGGTGGCGGCGGCCGACGAAGGCACGGTGATCAGCGCGGGCTGGAGTCCGGTGGGCTATGGCAACATGATCATGATCCGCCACTCCGACGGCTTCGCCACGCTCTATGCGCATCTGAGCCGCATCGACGTGAGCTATGGCGACTATGTGGCGCGCGGCCAGCGCATCGGCGCGGTGGGCAGCACCGGCCGCTCCACCGGCCCCCATCTCCACTTCGAGGTGCAGACCGGCGGCCGTTCGTACAATCCGCTGATCTATCTGCCGTGAGTGATGCGTAACGAGTAACCCGTAACCCGTAACCCGGAACCCGGAACCCGGAATGTGCGAGGATGGGAATCGGCGTGAGTTGCGCGGAGTGATAGAACCAACAACATCCCGCCCCGGCCGGTCTTCGACCGAGCCAGGGCGGGATGTTGCTTTTGCGGCGTGAAACGTGAGACGTGAAACGTGAGACGTGAGACGTGACAAGCTGTCGCCTGTCAAGCAAGTAAGTTACGGGTTACGCATTACTCGTCACGCATCCCAAACACACCTCGCACCATTCCGGATTACGAGTTACGAGTTACTCGTTACTC
>JACSRL010000666.1 GCA_014879765.1 Anaerolinea sp.
GTCGTCGGCAGCGTCAGATGTGTATAAGAGACAGGTCTCGGAGTGGGCGTGCCGCGCAACGTCACCGATTTTCAGTTTGACGCCGCCATGGCTCGGCAACTGGGCATGGGCTGGTATCTGGACTGGCACATCGACGCGACGCCGGTGATCACCGACGGGCTGGAATTCGCGCAGCTTTACGCCATGCGCCGCAGCAACCTCCCGCTGCGGCGCGAGCTCATCGCTGAGGCGCTGGCCGCCAACCCCGGCGCGCTCTGGCTGGCCGGCAACGAGCCCGACGTGATCTGGCAGGACAACCAGACCCCTGAGCAGTACGCCCAGCTCTATCATCAGCTCTACACCTTCGTCAAAACGCTGGATCCCAGCGCGCAGGTGGCCATTGCCGGCGTGACCCAGGTGACGCCGCTGCGTCTTCAGTATCTGGAAGAGGTATTGGCGGCCTATCAGCGGCTGTACGGCCAGGAGATGCCGGTGGATGTCTGGAACATTCACGCCTTCATCCTGCGCGAGGAGCGCGATTCGTGGGGCGTGTCGATCCCGCCGGGCATCGACGTCGATCAGGGCATGTTGTGGGAAATCGAAGACCACGACAACCTTGATCTCTTCCGCCAGCAGATTGTCGATTTCCGCCGCTGGATGGTGAAACAGGGCCAGCGGGACAAGCCCTTGATCGTGAGCGAATATGGCATTCTGATGCCCAGCGAGTATGGCTTCCCGCCGGAACGGGTCGCCGCTTTTATGACCGAAACCTTCGATTTCTTGCTCAACGCCGCCGACCCGGACATCGGCTATCCGGCCGACGGCAACCGGCTGGTGCAACGGCTGACCTGGTACAGCCTGAGCGACACCGTATACCCGACCAGCAACCTGGTAGATCCCAAGACCGGCGAGCTGACCCTGTTGGGCCAGACCTTTGCCAACTATGCGGCCAGCTTGGCAGAGGGGCAGTAGCGGACAGAAAGGAGTAAGACTGTGTTCAGATCTATGAGTCGAATTTGCCTGGCGATCATCGTGCTCTCAACCCTCCTCATATCGCCCGCTGTGGTACACGCCGACCCCGAAACGACCAATTGCCTCTACCCATCGCCCTCCGATCGCTTTGGCGTCACGGTTTATGCCGATCAGGAGATCACCGATTACGATCTGTCGCCCCTGGGCGCCGGCCGGTATCTCAACTGGCGCGCCGATGAGACGCCCGCGCACCCGGAGGCCATGAGCTATTATTTCATGGTGCGCGTGCGCGGCGCCACCCATTCCCCCGCGGCAACCGACCTGCGCTGGCTGGCGCTGCAGAATCCTGGGGCCACCTGGATCATCGGCAACGAGGCCGATGTCATCTGGCAGGACAACACCACCCCTGAAGCCTACGCCCAGGCCTTTCACAGCGCCTACAGCGAGATCAAGGCCGTCGATCCCACGGCGCGCTTCGTGATGAACGGCATCGTTCAGGTTTCGCCGCTGCGCCTGGCCTGGCTGAACCTGGTGCTGGACAGCTATCGCAGCCAGTACGGCGGCGAGATTCCGGTGGACGTCTGGAACATCCACACCTACGTGGCCAACGAGATGCACCAGGAATGGGGCTTCGAGATCCCGCCCGGCATCGACAACGCCGTCGGCTATACCGTCCATCTGGGCACCCAGTGGAGCCAGGTCAACGCGTCGGGCGCCAGCGGCGGCACGGTGCATCAGAGCAAGACGCGGGACAGCCGGGCCTACTTCGCGTTTCGTGGCGACAATGTCACGATCTTTCTGCGCAGCGGGCCTGACGCGGGCATCGCTCAGCTTTTCCTCGACCAGTCGACAACGCCGGCGGTCGAGATCGATCTGTACGCCCCGACCGCCGGCACGGTCAGCCGCACCTTTGCCAATCTGCCACCGCCGGGCGGAATACTTCAGGACCGCCACAACATCCGCGTGCGGGTGACGGGACGAACCAATCCGGCGGCCAGCGACGCCTGGGTGCGGGTGGATGCCATGCAGGCCTCCTCGACGGCCAGCCTGCCCGGTGGCCGCTTCGAGGACAACAACCCGCTGCGGGCCATGATCGTCACCACGGTGGACGACCACGACAACATCGACCTGGTCACCCAGCAGATCCGCGTTTTCCGGCAGTGGATGCGCGATCACGGCCAGCGCGATAAGCCGCTGATCAACACCGAATATGGCATCCTGATGACCGAGGACATCGGCTTCGACTACCCGCGCGTGCGCACCTTCATGCTCTCCAGCTTCGATCGTTTCCTCAACAGCCTGGTCGATCCGACCCTGGGCTATCCGGCCGACGACAATCGCATGCTGCAAGAGTGGTTCTGGTTTGCGCTGGCCATCAACGACTTCGAGGGCCGCGTCACGCGCACCGGCCTATACGACAGCGTGACCCATGCCATCAAGCCGCTGGGCAACGATTTCGCCAACTACGTCCGGCCGCGCAAGGTGAACTACGTCGATCTGGCGCTGGACAACGCCTCGATCACCCCCTACTGGCCGATTTTCGCCGGCGCCCCCAGCCTGTTGCACGTCGAATCGTGGCTGCGCAACCTGGGCAACCTGCCCAGCGGCCCCTTCGACGTCGCCTTCCGCGCGGGCAACGGTTCGCTGCTGGCCACCCAGCCCTTCACCGGCCTGTCCCGACGGTACGAGCCTGGCTTCCAGACCGTCGTCTCGTATGACTGGCAGGTGTTGATGACCGGCCCGCGCAGCGTGACCATCATCGCCGACGAAAGCAATCAGGTCGCCGAGCCCTGCCAGCCCAACAACCAGCTCTCATTGCAGGTAACGCCGCCCCCCGGCACCGATCTGGCGCTGATCAATCTGCGCACCGATCCGGCCCCGCTGCCCCCCGTTCCGCCCGGCGGCGCCGCGACCGTGCCGGTGAAGGTGGACCTGCGCAACCTGGGATCTGTGGGCACCGCCGCCTCCCAGGTGGAGATCAAGCTCTGGAACGGCGACCCCAACGCCGGTGGAACGCTGATCGGCGTGCAGACGCTGACCCCTGGCAACGTCAGCTTGCCGGCTACCATCACCCTGCCGTGGCCCAATGTCAGCCCTGGCTGGTACACCCTCTACGCCCGCGTCGAGCCGGCGCCTGAAGAGACTGACACCCAGAACAACACTGTGCAACTGACCCTGCTGGTGCCCGGCAGTGTCGTCCAGTTGCCGCTGGCCGGTGTGCGCTATACCACGCCGCGCCCCCATGCCGCGCAGACCTTCCAGCAGCGGCTGGCGTGGACCTCACTGCTGCCGGCTGATACCCTGCCCGCCACCGGACCCTGACCTATGCCATCACGATCCTCCACCAACTCTGAGTCGGCCTCCCGTTGGCCGCGCATGGCCGCCTGGGTGCTCGTCGGCCTGTGCATTCTGGCGGCGTTGGCCATCCTGCCCAACGCCTGGGCGCTGCCTGAACAGGCGCCCGACTTTCAGACGGTGCCGACGCTGACGCCGAGCCCCACCCGGCCCGGCGCCGGAGCGACCGACACACCCGCGGCCACCGACACCCCGCCGCCCGGCGCCACGGCCACG
>JACSRL010000861.1 GCA_014879765.1 Anaerolinea sp.
CCGACCGAGGCGCCGGCCGAAGAAGCTGCGCCGGCCGCAGAAGGCTCTGATCGCTCCCGGACCGTGATCTTTGACATCGACGGCGGTCGCGTGGCAGATCCAGAGTTGTGGAACCCGCTGGTGCCAGGCAACCGCAAGGATCACGGTTACCACCAGGCTGTCCTGGAGCCGCTGATGATCCTCAACTACCAGACAGGTGAGTTCATGCCCTGGCTGGCCGAAAGCTTCACGGCCAACGAGACCAACGACGTCTGGACATTGAAGATTCGCGACGGCGTCACCTGGCAAGACGGTGAAGCCTTTAACGCCGATGACGTGGTCTTCACCGCAGAAATGATTCTGGGCACACCAGAAATCCCAACCAGCGCCACGCTTAACCAGTGGATCGAGAGTGTGAGCAAAGTTGACGAACTGACTGTCGAGTTCCAACTTAAGGCGCCGAATCCTCGTTTCCTGCTTGACTACTTCTCCGTGCGCATCTGGGGCGACGGCTTCCAGACCATGCCGGAACACATCTGGAATGGCCAGGATCCGTTGACCTTCAAGTTCTATGACCCAGAACAGGGATGGCCGGTTGCCACAGGGCCATATAAGGTGGAGAGCGTCGGCCCGACTGAATTCACCTATGTACGCGACGACAACTACTGGGGCGCCAAGACAGGCTTCACAAACCTGCCCGCCCCAGAGAAGCTTGTGTGGACCTGGGCAGGCCCCGAAGAGACGCGCGCTGCGCTCATGGCCAACGGCGAACTTGATAGCCTGATGGATATCACCCTGGGCGCATTGCAGGCTCTGCAGGCGCAGAACCCCAACGTGATTACCTGGTTCAATGAGGCGCCGTATGCCTGGGTTCCCGATCCTTGCTCGCGCACCTTTGAGTTCAACAACACGGTGGAACCGTGGAACGACCCGGAAATGCGCTGGGCGATCAACTATGCCATCGACCGCAACGAGATCGTAGACATCGCCTATGAGGGCACAACGCTGCCCAGCCGCCACTTCTTCCCGGCCTATCCGCCGCTGGACGCGCTGGTTGACAAGGCCATCGAGGCCGGAACCTGGAACGTAGACCAGCTTTGGACGCACGACCCCGCCAAGGCACAGGAGATCATCGAGTCCAAGGGCTACACCAAGAATGCCAACGGCTACTACGAGAAAGACGGCCAGGAACTGACACTGGACATTGCCACGCACGAGGCCTTCATCGAGAAGCAACGCATCGCACAGGTCGTTGTGGAGCAGTTGCAGCGCGTTGGCATCAATGCCAGTACGCGCAACGAAGCCGCTGGCACGTGGGCCGAGAACTTCTGGCAGGGCAACTTCGAGGCCAGGATGGGCTGGCAGACCTGTGGCTCCGTGAACGAGCCCTGGCGTTCCATGGATACGTTCAACGTGCGCTGGCTGAAGCCGGTTGGCGAACGTGCGGCAGACGACCAGAATTCGTGGCGTTGGTCGGGTCCGAACGCAGAGGCATACGCGCAGATCGTGGATGAGATAGGCGTCCTGCCGTTGGGCGACCCAAAGGTCGAGGAGTTGTTTGTCCAGGCTATGGACTACTGGTTCCAGGACCTGCCCGTGATTCCGATCACCCAGGCCAAGAAGATCATTCCGTTTGACACCACCTACTGGACCGGTTGGCCCACGGCGGAGGATGACTACATCCACCCGCCGACCTGGTGGCAGCACACGCATGTAATCCTGCACAACCTGCAGCCCGCAGGTCAGTAGCTCCACTTTGAACACTGTACGGGCACGCCATTGGCGTGCCCGTACAGCCACTGGCGATCAGAAGTATTGCGGCCGTTCTTGGCTTGCAGACCTTCTGATCGCCTGACCAGCAAACAGCGAGACGATCATGGGTGGACTGACCTGGGGCTATGTCCTCAAACGTGTAGGTATGTGGTTCCTCACGATTTGGATCGGAACGACGATTATCTTTCTGGTCCCGCGCCTTGCGCCTGGCGATCCGGTTGCAGCTATGATAAGCCGCATGAGCGCTCAGGGCGGCTTTGTGGAAAACGCAGACCAATTGATTGCCGTCTGGCGCGCCAGGTTTGGGCTAGACGATCCATTGCCCGTTCAATATGTGCGGTATGTTCTCAATTCGTTGCGTTTCGATCTCGGCTATTCGCTCTCTTCATTTCCCAGTCGCGTCGATGAGATGGTGTTCAATGCCTTGCCGTGGACCGTCGGTCTGCTGTTGCTGGCAACACTCATCTCATTTGTTGCTGGCAACACCATCGGCGCGCTGATGGCCTGGGAGCGGACCCCGGGCTGGCTAAAGGGTCTGCTGCCGGTAAGCCTCACCTTCACTTCAATCCCCTTTTTCATGTTGGGGATTCTGCTGATCTACATATTCGCGTTTGGATTGCGGTGGCTGCCGCCATCAGGCGCCTTCGGACGCGGCCTGCAACAAGGCTTGAATCTGCCTTTCATCGGCAGCGTACTCTATCACGGCATATTGCCGGCCTTTGCCATCGTCATCGCATCGATGGGGTTTTGGGCCCTGGGCATGCGCGGCATGATGATCACGACGGCGGGCGAAGACTATATGATTCTGGCTGAGGCCAAAGGGCTGAAGCCAAGTCGCATCTTCTGGCTATATGGCGTGCGCAACTCGATCCTGCCCCAGGTCACGGCGCTAGCACTGAGTTTGGGTGCGATTGTCGGCGGCGCTGTGCTTGTCGAGTATATCTTTGCTTATCCAGGCGTCGGCTATCTTCTGTATCTTGGGATTGTCAACAGCGACTACACGTTGATCCAGGGTATCGTTTTTATGCTGATTTTCACGACCGCGACCCTGGTCTTTATCCTGGACCTGATTTATCCGCTGATCGACCCGCGGATTACCTATGAACGAGGATGAGGCATGGCGACATCGCTACAGGGCGCCCCTGCCGGTGGGCAGGCACAGCCCCGTAAAAAGAGCAGGATCAATCGATGGGATTCCCCGTGGTTGAATACGAAGTTCATTGCCGGACTCTGTATGGTGTTTGCCATCCCGTTGATGGGTCTGATCGGCCAGGTTTTTTGGAATCCAGCCTTATCCTACCCGGCTTCGTCGCCACTGAACTTGCCGCCCGTGTGGATGGCTGGACCACCGGCAGTTGTCGAAGCGCCGGAGAGCGCCGCTGCTCCGACGCAGACGGCCACAGCCGCAGTTTCTGCATCACCGACGAGGGCCTCGCTCACCGGCGGCAACCCGTTGCAACAGAGGACGACCCCAGTTGGCGGTTCGCTCACCGGCGGCAACCCGTTGCAACAGAGGACGACCCCAGCCAGTGGTTCACTCATAGGCGACAACTCATCTCAACAGCAAGGAACGCCGGCGCCGACGCCGCGACCGCCGTCTGCAGGCACCGCTGGCAGCGCAAGTCGCTTTGGCGCGCCTACTTGGGATCATCCGTTAGGAACGGAGAGCAACGGCCGCGATATGTTGGCAGTGCTGCTGGTCGGCGCGCCCCGCTCACTGTACATCGGCCTGATTCTGTCTCTTATACACATCTGACGCTGCCGACGAC
>JACSRL010000654.1 GCA_014879765.1 Anaerolinea sp.
CATCACGCATCACGCATCACGCATCACGCATCACTGATCCCCAACCCTCTCATCATAAAGGAACCCCCCCATGTCCCCCATCTACAACAACATCACCGAACTGATCGGCAACACGCCGCTGGTGCGGCTCAACCGGATGGCCGCGCAGGCTGGCGCTGTGGCCGAGGTTCTGCTCAAGCTGGAGTTCGAGAACCCGGCCGGCAGCGTCAAGGATCGCATCGGCCTGAGCATGATCGAGGCGGCCGAGGCGGCCGGCAAGATCGGCCCCGATACCGTCATCGTGGAGCCGACCAGCGGCAACACCGGCATCGGCCTGGCCTTCGTGGCCGCGGCCAAGGGCTACAAGTGCGTGCTGATCATGCCCGAAACCATGAGCCTGGAGCGGCGCAAGCTGCTGCGCGCCTACGGCGCTGAACTGATCCTGACCCCCGGCGCGGAGGGGATGCGCGGCGCCATCGCCAAGGCCAACGAGATGGCCGCGGCCGATCCGCACGTCTTCGTCCCCCAGCAGTTCGAGAACCCGGCCAACCCGGCCATCCACCGCAGCACCACGGCCGAGGAGATCTGGAACGACACCGACGGCCAGGTGGACATCCTGGTCAGCGGCGTCGGCACCGGCGGCACCATCACCGGCGTGGCCGAGGTGATCAAGGCGCGCAAGCCTGACTTCAAGGCCATCGCCGTGGAGCCGGCCGACTCGCCGGTGCTCAGCGGCGGCCAGGCCGGCCCGCACAAGATCCAAGGCCTGGGCGCGGGCTTCGTGCCGGCCGTGCTCAACACCGGCATCATCGACGAGATCATCCGCGTCTCCAACGACGACGCCATCGCCACCGCGCGCCAGACCGGCCGCGCCGAGGGCATCCTGGTGGGCATCTCCTCCGGCGCGGCCATCTGGGCGGCCATGCAGGTGGCAGCGCGACCGGAGAACGCCGGCAAACGCATCGTGGTCATCATCCCATCCAACGGCGAGCGCTATCTGAGCAGCGTGCTCTACGCCGACCTGAGCTAAGTGACTGTCCAAAATTAACTTGATGCTCTGGCCGGTCTCCGACCGAGCCAGCCCGCGATGTTATTTCTTGATAGTTACTAAGTGACTGTCCAAAATTAACTTGATGCTCTGGCCGGTCTCCGACCGAGCCAGCCCGCGACGTTATCTTTTGACAGGTACTAAGTGACCGGTGAGGTTCACCGCCATGTTCACCACCCTGCGCCACGACATCCAAGGCATCTTCGACCGCGACCCAGCCGCCCGCAACTGGCTGGAGGTCATGCTGGCCTATCCAGGGCTGCACGCCATCTGGCTGCACCGGCTGGCCCATTGGCTGTGGCAGCACAACCTCAAGCTGCTGGGCCGGCTGGTGTCGCAGACCAGCCGCTTCCTGACCGGCATCGAGATCCACCCCGGCGCGCAGATCGGCCCTGGCTTCTTCATCGACCACGGCATGGGCGTCGTCATCGGCGAAACGGCCGAGGTGGGCGCCAACGTCACCATCTACCACGGCGTGACCCTGGGCGGCGTGAGCTGGCAGAAGGGCAAGCGCCACCCCACCATCGGCGACTCGGTGGTGCTGGGCGCGGGCGCCAAGGTGCTGGGCCCCATCACCGTGGGCAATCACAGCCGCATCGGCGCCAACTCGGTGGTGGTCAAAGACACGCCGGCCGAATCGGTGGTGGTGGGCGTGCCTGGCCGCATGCGCCATCGCGACGCTGCGCTGCAGGCCGCCGACCCTGAGCGCGACCTGCAACACAACGTCCTGCCCGACGCCACCGCCGAGGCGCTGCGCGCCTTCGCCGACCGCATGGTGGCGCTGGAGGCGGAGATCATGGAGCTGCGCGGCCTGCACGGCAACGGCAACGGCCATCTGGGGCCGCCGCCGGTCGAATGGACGCCAGAAAAGTACCTGGGCCCCTTTGGCATCTGAGCCGGCCGCCGCGCGCGGCGGTTGTGCTGTTGCGCCATGCGTGCTACAATGATTCCAGAGCGGAGCGCAGACGCCGGCTGGCCTCTGATCCGCCGCCCGGAGCAAACCATGAGCACCACGATTATCGATCCCCGCCTTGAACAGGCCATGCAGGCGCGCCGCCGCGATGAGTTTCACCTGCTGGTGCGGGTGGACGCGATCAGCGCCGCCCGCCAGCAGACGCTGGCCGCATGCGGCCTGACCATTCGCCGCAGCCTGAGCCTGGTACCCACCTATGCCGTCACCGGCAGCGGCGCGGCTGGGCTCAGCCTGCTGGGAATGCCAGGGATCCAGCGCATCGAAGAGGATGGGCCGGTCTACGCGCTGTAGCACCCCTCACCGGCGCGCCCCAAAGCCCCTGCCAGTTTCGTTCAACAGAACACAGCGACCATCCTTTCTCTCGATTCATCAGGAGACACCCATGAGCGAATCCTTTTTAGCCCGCCTGGCCACCGACGCCGCCGGCCAGGCCATCCCGGCCATCGTCAAGTACTCCAGCAACGAGTCCATGCAGGCATTCAACGACACGGCCAGGGCGGCCGATGTGGGGATCGCCCTGGGACAGCAGTATGAACTGATCCCGGCGCAGCCGGTGGTCGGCACGCCGGAGGCGCTGCTGGAGCTGGAGCGCCAGCCCTTCGTCGAACGCGTCTGGCCCGACCTGCCGGTCTACGCGCTGCTGGACGTCTCCGTGCCCAAGGTTCATGCGCCGCAGCTCTGGAACCTGGGCTTCGACGGCACCGGGGTCAAGGTGGCCGTCATCGACACCGGCATCGACCCCACCCATCCTGACTTCGGCGACCGCATCATCGAGGCCAAGGATTTCACCAACACCAAGCCGGGCGGCGTGGACGGCAACGGCCATGGCACCCACGTGGCCGGCACCATCGCCGGCAGCGGCGAGGCCTCCGGCGGCCTCTACATCGGCATGGCGCCGCAGGCGCGGTTGCTGGTGGCCAAGGTGCTGCGCGACAACGGCAGCGGCGCAACCAGCGACGTGATGGCCGGCGTGGACTGGGCCGTGCAGCAGGGCGCGCAGGTGCTCAACCTTTCCCTGGGGTCCAACGGCCCGTGCGACGGCAGCGATGCGCTCTCCGCCATGTGCGACGAGGCAGTGAACCGTGGGGTGGTGGTGTGTGTGGCGGCCGGCAACTCCGGCCCCGGCGCCAGCACCGTCGGCTCCCCCGGCTGCGCGCGCCAGGTCATCACCATCGGCGCCACCACCGACGCGGACCAGGTCACCACCTTCTCCTCGCGCGGGCCGACCAGCGATGGCCGCGTCAAGCCCGATCTCTGCTTCCCCGGCCACAACATCATCGCCGCCCGCGCCCAAGGCACGGCCATGGGCTCGGTGGTGGACGCGCATTACACCTCGGCTTCCGGCACCAGCATGGCCACCCCGCACGCGGCCGGCGCGGCTGCGCAACTGTTGGAGGCGCTGCCTGGCCTCACACCGGCTCAGATCAAGGAACGGCTGATGGCCACGGCCATCGATCTGGGCGTGAACGCCAACACACAGGGAACCGGCCGCGGCGACGTCAAGGCCGCTGC
>JACSRL010000707.1 GCA_014879765.1 Anaerolinea sp.
GAGAAGCCCTGATTGACCCGCTACTCAACCCGCAGGACCGTATCGAGACCCGTTTTGCGTAAGTCCTGATCAGGACAGGCGCGATGCAATTGACCAATGCCCTGGTGTGGGCTATACTGTGCTTACTGAGGCAGCAAGATTTACTCTGACCTGTGGGATACAGGGCTACGACCATGACTGTAACACTTGAAACCATCACACCACCGGATATAGGCCCGTTGAACCTCAATCTCCGGCTGACTGCTGACATTCGGATCACGCCAGATCACGCTCGGTGACCCCAACCCACCTCCACGTTCACTCTCACTTCACTCTGCTGGGCGGCACAGCCTCCGTCGAGGCGCTGGCCCAGGCGGCCGCGGCTGATGGCCTGAGCCACCTGGCGCTGACCGACGACCACGCGCTCTACGGCGCGGTGGCCTTTCGCCGCGCCTGCCAGGCCGCGGACGTGCAGCCGATCATCGGCATGGCGGCGCGCGTGGCCCCCCTGGACGCGCAGGATCTGGACGACGGCGGCGAAGCCGGGCTGCTGACGCTGCTGGCCGCGGGGCCGGCCGGCTACCGCTCTCTCTGCCGCCTCTCCTCCCTGGTGCAGGCGCGACCCGATCGTCTGGAGGCGGCCGCGGCCGGGCTGAGCTGGGACGCGCTGAAGGAACAGAGCGCCGGGCTGATCTGCCTCAGCGGCGGCCGGCAGGGCTGGGTGCAGCGCCGCCTGGCCGCGGGCGACCGGGCCGGCGCGCTGCGCTACGCCGGCCGGCTGGCCGGCATCTTCGATGAACGCGCCTGGCTGGCGCTGGAGCTGCACCGGCCGGCCGATGTGCCCCTGGCGCAGGAGCTGGTCGAGCTGGCCGGCCGGCTGGGGCTGGGCGCCGTCGCGGTGCAGCCGGTCTACTGCCTGACGCCGCAGGAGCGGCCGCGGCTGCGCCTGCTGGCCGCGCTGCGCCAGAACTGCCGGCTGGCCGAGCTGCCTCCCCAGGCCCTGCCCGACCGCGGCGACGCGGCCATCGACCTGCACTGGCTGAGCCCCGGCCAGATGGGCCAGCGCTTCGCCGCGTTTCCTGGCGCGCTGGCCGCCAGCGGCCAGATCGCGGCCCAGTGTCAGCCGGCCCTGCCCGATGGCCGGCCCATCTGGCCCGCGCTGAAGCTGCCGGCCGGCCAGACCCCGGCCGGCGCGCTGGCCAGCCGGGCACGCGAGGGATTGCACGCCCGCTTTGGCCCCGACCCTGATCCGGCCATCGCTCAACGCTTGCAGCGCGAGCTGGAGACCATCGCCGAGCACGGCTACAGCCCCCTTTTCCTGGTGGTGGCCGACATCGTGTACTACGCCCGCCGGCGCGAGATCCCGGTCAGCACGCGCGGCAGTGTGGCCAACTCGCTGGTGGCCTACTGCGCCGGCATCACCACCGTGGATCCCATCCAGCACGACCTGCTTTTCGAGCGCTTCCTCAACCCGGCCCGCGCCAACCCGCCCGACATCGACCTGGACTTCTGCAGCCGGCGCCGTGACCGGGTGCTGGACTACGTGCGCCGCCGCTATGGCCCGGAGCGGGTCGCGCTGGTGGCCACCGTCAGCACCCTGCGCCCCAAGTCGGCCGTGCGCGAGACGGCCAAGGCCCACGGCCTGAGCGACGCAGAGACCGGGCGCCTGCTCAAGCTGCTGCCGGCCGGCTGGCGCCCCGACCCAAGCCGCCGCCCCGCCAAGACGCTGGACGACGTGATCGCCGAGATGTCCGAGCCGCGGCTGCGCCAGGTGCTGATCGACGCGGCCGGCCTGGTGGGCCAGCCCGACCACCTGAGCGTCCACCCCGGCGGTCTGGTCATCGCCCCCGGCCCCATGACCGACATCGCGCCGGTGCAGTGGACCGCCAAAGGCTTTCTGATCACCCAGTACGACCACGGCGATGTGGAGGCCATCGGCCTGCCCAAGCTGGACCTGCTGGGCATCCGCGCCCTGACCGTGCTGGCCGACGCGGCCGCGCTGGCCCGTCGCCGTGACCCGGCCTTCCGGCTGGACGCCATCCCGCTGGACGACCCGGCCACCGGCGATCTGCTGGCGCGGGCCGAGACCATCGGCGTCTTCCAGTGCGAATCCACCGGCGCGCAGCGCACGTTACGTCAACTCAAGGCGCGTCGCGTGCAGGATCTGGCCGCGGCCAACGCCTTCTTCAAGCCGGGGCCGGCGCTGGGCGGCATGGCGCGCGCCTTCGTGCTGCGCTACCGCGGCGAAGCGCCCGTGGTCTACCTGCACCCGGCACTGGAGCCGATCCTGGGACGCACCAAGGGGGTGCTGATCTTCCAGGAGCAGATCCTGCGCATTGCGGTGGAGATCGCGGGGCTGAGCTGGCAGCAGGCCGACTTTTTGCGCCGCGGCATGAGCCATTTCGGCCGCCAGGAGATGGAGTCCATGCGCGCGGCCTTCGTCCAGGGCTGCCTGCGCCCCGCGCCCGACGGCCCGGCCTTCAGCCCGCAGCAGGCGCAGACCCTGTGGGAGCAGGTGGCGCCCTTCGCCGGCTATGGCTTCAACCAGGGGCACGCCACCGCCTATGCCGACGTCAGCTACCGCTCGGCCTACCTCAAGACCCACTTCCCGGCCGAGTTCTTCGCCGCGCGGCTGGCCGACTGGGGCGGCTTCCATCACCCCGCGATCTACGCAGCCGAGGCCCAGCGCCTGGGCATCGCCGTGCGCCCGCCGCACATCAACCACAGCGGCCGCAAGTTCACGCTTCACGACTCACGTGTCACGCTCTGGATGGGCCTGGGCCAGGTGCGCGATCTGCGCCAGGCGGCCGTGGCCGCGATCGTCCAGGCGCGGCGAGAGGCGCCCTTCAGCGGGCTGCGCGACCTGCTGGGCCGCGTGGCATTGCAGGAGAAGGAGGCGCTGCACCTGACGCAGTGCGGCGCGCTGGATGGGCTGGGCGAAAACCGCGCGGCGCTGTTGGCTGAGCTGAAGGAGGTGCGCCGCGCGGGCAGCGTGCAGCAGATGGCCTTCGCCTTTCCCCTGGACGCGGTCGCGGCCGAGGCCGCGGCCCAACGGCTGGCCTGGGAGACGCGCGTGCTGGGCTGGCCGGTCAGCGTCACGCCGTTGGAGGCCGCGACGGTCCCCGCTTCGGCGGCCACGTTGGCCGAGGCGCAGGCGCAGCCGGGCCGGCCGGGCGCGGTGGCCGGCTATCGGCTGCCCGGCTGGACCGGCGGCCGCGGCTTCTACCTGAGCGATGGCCGAACCTTCGCGGTGGCCGTGGAGCGCGAGGGGCTGGCCAAGCCCGCGCCCTGGCAGCCGATCCTGGCCCGCGGCCGCTGGCAGCGCGACCGCTGGGGCGCCGAGTGGCTGTCAGTGGAGGAAATCACGCCGCTGGCCTGAGCCTGGCGCGGAGGCGGCTCACGTCAAGGCGCAAAAATGACCGCTTTCCCTCCCGCTTTGGCCGGTCTCCATGCCTGGGAATCTTGTAACTGCTCAGCCAGTCGTATAGAAACCGGGTTTTTCTCGTGCGGGCATGGTTTTCGTCTGCGCAACG
>JACSRL010000728.1 GCA_014879765.1 Anaerolinea sp.
GTGGCGTCCACCAGCGCCACCACGCCGTCGGCGATGGCCACGATCTCCGTGCCGCAGGGCGCGGAGAGGTCCACGCCGAAGTGAATGCCCTGGCTGTAGCGGTAGGTGGTGTGGCGGCTGAAATAGGCGCCCACGGTGTTGCCATAGGCCTGGCCCATCAGCCAGGTGTCTGGCCCCGGCGGCTCGGCAAAGGGCAGGGTGAAGGGGCGCTCAGTGCCGGCCTCCTGCAAAATGGGCGCCGCCTGGGCCTCTGATGACAACGGCGCAGCCTGGCTCACGCCGAGGAAAAACAGCAGCGCCAGCAAGAGTCCTGAGCGCGCAGCCAACGATAGCAGTGGACGGTTGCGCGGTTCGTTTGATGGCATGCGCGAATAGTCTCCATACCAGTCGGGCGCGCAGCCCTGGCGATCACGTCGATCGGCGAGATGCAAAATCTTACGTGTCGTGAGAGTATCACAGACGACAAGATCGGTCTGTGGGGTGTCACCCATTATTGTCGATCGCTTCCTCAGGCAGAAACGCAGAGAAGCGCGGCTGCTGGCCGCGCTTCTCTGGTGGGAGGGTTGGGGGCGACGTCTTAGTAATCCAGGCCGCCCATCTGGAAACCATGCTGCCGCGCGCCGGAGGGCATTGTGCTGTCGGGCATGCCGAACATCTGTCCCCCATGGCCGCGCATGCCGCCATGGCTGCGCATGCCGCCAAAGCCGCGCATGCCGCCAAAGCCGCGCATGCCGCCGAAAGAACCTTGCTGGCTCAGGATGGCGTCAGCCTGCTCCTGAGTGAGGACGCCGGCCTGCACGGCCTGCTGCACCAGCCTCTCGTAGAGCGAGCGCACCTGATCCTGGAAGCCCTGCTCGTTCAGGTAGGTCTGCAACGACTGGCGGGCCTTGAGCTGGTCGGCCTGCTCCTGGGTGATACGTCCGTCTGCGACGGCCGCTGCCAGGGCCAGCTCCTGCGCCTCGACGCGGGCCGCAGCCAGCTCGTCGACCGTGACGCCCAGGGCGTCAGCCAGCAGGGCATCCATGTCGATGGTGCTATCTGTCAGGCCGAAGAAACCCTCTGGCCCGCGGCCACCAAAGCGACCACCGAGCATGCCGCTGCGCTCCTTCAGCGCATCAGCTTGAGCCTGGGTGATCAACCCTTGTTCAAGGGCCTTATCAATCGCCGTCTCGTAGGCGGTCTGCCGCGCCGCCTGCAACTCGTCGGCTGTGACGCCGAGCGCCTCAGCCAGATACGTATCGCTTGCGCCGCCGCCCATGGGTCCGCCGCGGTGCTCAGCCGGGGCGGCCACAGTGGTGTCGGCCGCGGCTGGCAGGGCCACCAGAGCCAGCATCAGCACAGCCAGGCCCACGCCTGCTGCTGCTGCCATCCATTTCCTCACATTCTTCATCAGACACTCTCCTTTCTGTGTTGGCGAAAGCTTGGTTGGCACGTCGCTCGTACCAGTCTGCCATACCATAGCAGAAGGTTGTTCAGAACTTATGAAGATTGCGTTGAGATGCCGTGCGAATTTCGGCGCCGTTGGCAACAACAAGCCGCCGCCGAACACAAGCCGATGGGCTCCTCCCAGTCGCCTTACATCATGCGTGTGATCCAAGATGGAATCAGAGTTGCCGACTTGACAGAGATCAAGTCGGCAACTCTGCTGGAGACGCGCTGATCTGACAGCGCTGGCGTGTTTCAGACCCAGCCGCGTAGCTGCATGGCCGTGGCGACGCGCTGGACACTCACCAGGTAGGCCGCCAGCCGGTTGTGAACTTTCATACGCTCGGCCATGGCCCGCACGCAGTGATAGGCTGTGACCATCTTGGCCTCCAGCCGCTGATGTACCTCGCTCTCGCTCCAGTAGTAGTTATAGGCGTTCTGAGTCTGTTCGAAGTAGCTGACGGTGACGCCGCCGGCGTTGCAGAGAAAGTCGGGGATCACGTACACGCCCCTATCGTGCAAGATGTGGTCGGCCTCAAGGGATGTGGGGCCATTGGCCAGCTCGGCGATGATCTTGGCTTGGATACGGTCGGCGTTGTGGTGGGTGATCACGCCCTCCAAGGCAGCGGGCATCAGGATCGTCACGTCGAGCTCCAGGATCTCTTCATTGGTGATGGCCTCGGCGCCGGGGAAATTGACGACAGAGCCCGTTCTGCGTTTCCACTCAGCCAGATCCTTGTGCTCCAGGCCATGAGGGTTGTAGATGCCGCCGCGGGAGTCGCTGGCAGCGACAATCTTCAGGCCCAGTATCTCAGCGCCCAGCTTGTGGCCATAGGAACCGGCATTGCCGTAACCCTGCACGGCCGTGGTCGCACCCTGCAAATCCATGCCCAGCGCCTTGGCAGTCTCGCGCAAGGTGAGAATGCCGCCGCGCGCGGTCGCGTCGCCGCGTCCTTGGGAGCCTCCCAGTGCGATTGGCTTGCCCGTGATAACGCCGGGGAGATGCTGCCTGGCAATGACCTCGTACTCATCCAACATCCAGGCCATGATCTGGGGGTTAGTGTAGACATCGGGCGCGGGCACATCGCTGTGTGGGCCGATGAAATCGGCGACGCGGCGGATATAGCCACGGCTCAACCGCTCCAGTTCGCTGCGGGTGAGCTCTTTGGGGTTGCAGGTCACGCCGCCCTTGCCGCCGCCCAGGGGGATGTCCACCACAGCGGTCTTCCAGGTCATCCAGGCTGCCAGGGCGCGTACAGTATCCAGCGTCTCTTTAACGTGAAAGCGCAGGCCGCCTTTGGCTGGGCCGCGCGCGTCGTTGTAATGGACCCGGTAGCCATGAAACACACGGGTGCTGCCATCGTCCATCTTGACCGGGAAGGCGAACTTGAACTCGCCCTTCGGCCAGCGCAGCATCTCATGGGTGGCATCGTCAAGCTCCAGGATCTCGACCGCCTCCTCAAGCTGGCGTTGGGCGATCAGGAATGGGTTCGTTTCCAGCGCCTCTTCCCGGTAACCGTTGCCCGAAAACTCAACCCCTGCCGTCGAGTAGGGCGTCATGTTGATCATTGAGTGATTCTCCTTGCTGAATGAACATCGACTACGGAACGCGTGCTGCCAAAGATAGCTGACAGATGGTTGCCAGCGCACCTAAAACGCACAAATCCCTGCTGCGAAATCGAGACGTTGCGCATCGCTGCGCTGGGTACGTCGCTTCTTCGCCGCAAGGATCTGTGATGAGAGAGGCTGGCCTGGGAGAGGCCGGCGCTATCTGGTTGTGAACCGAGATTATATGTACACGTGTTAAATAGCACAAATCACCGGCGGCGTGCGAAATTGCCAGTGACGATGTCACGTCCGACCGAGCCCGCTGTTTTCATCCACGGTTGTGCGGTCCAGCGCATGGATGTCTGTCTACAAAATATCACGGGGATGTGCAGAAGTTGTGTAACTGCTCAGCCAGTCGTTCAGAAACCGGGTTTTTCTCGTGCGGGCATGGTTTTCGTCTGCACAACGGCCTTTCATGGCGCCATGACCTTGATCTGCAAGACAAAAACCCGGTTTCTAATGCCAAGCCTGA
>JACSRL010000669.1 GCA_014879765.1 Anaerolinea sp.
GGTGTTCTGCACGGCGGCGATCCTGCTGATCCCGCGGGTCTTTCCGTTCTGAGCGGGCGTTCCGGGCACGGCAGTACGCGACGCCCACCCCATCGCCCACCCCCACGCGCAGCGCGCTCTCCTACCTGGACGAGGCGCAGAGCTTCATCGACCAGGGCAAGGTGGTGGAGGCTGCCACGGTGCTGCAAACCATCGCCGAGCGGGAGCCGGAGAACGACGAGGTGCGCCGGGAGATGGCCCACCTGTTCATCTACGGCGGGCAGTACGGCTCGGCGCTGGCGCCGGCCCGCGAGGCAGTGGCCATCGACGGCGACAACGCGCTCAACCAGGCCGCCCTGGCCATGGCGCTGACCTGGAACCAGCAGTATGATGAAGGCTACGACGTGGCCCAGTTGGCCGTGCAGATGGACCCGACCCTGGCCCAGGCCCATGCGCGGCTGGCCGAGGTGCTGGCCAGCCTGGGCAGTTGGCGTCAGGCGGTGCAGGAGGCGGAGGTGGCGCTGGACCTGGCCCCGCGCGACTTTGACGTGGTGCGCATCATGGGCTACACCTACGAGGTGCAGGGCAAGTACACCGAGGCGCTGGAGTATTACCAGCAGGCGGCCGATCTCAAGCCGCGCCTGCCGCTGATCTACCTGGTGATGGGCCGCAACTACCGGGCGCTCAACGATTTCGACGCGGCCATCGCGGCCTTCCGCCGCGGGCTGGAAGGCGCGCCGGAGGATCCCTGGCTGCACTTCGAGCTGGGCAAAACCCTGTTCCAGGTGGGCGATCAGGAGCTGGGGCTGCGCGAGCTGCGCAAGGCGGTCGAGTTGAAGCCAGACATGCCCGACGCCTACCAGCAGTTGGGGGTGGGGCTCTACCTGCGCCGGGCCTACGAAGAGGCCATCGAGAACATGCAGCGCGCCATCGAGCTGGGCAACGTGGCCGCGATCAACTATTACATCATCGGCCGCTCCTACCTGAACATCGAAACGCCCGACTGCGAGAACGCCGTGCCCAACCTGCAAAAGGCGCTGGAGCTCGACGCCGAGATGATCCCCTACGGCGACGCCACCGACAGCATCCGCTCCTGCGGCGGAACCCCGCCGTAGGAGCAAGCGAGGCGGCCAGCCCTGGAATACCGCTGATCGGGATTTGACCGATTTCTGTTCTTGATGTAAGATAGCCGTCGTTAGCACTCTGACACCCTGAGTGCTAACGACGTTCTTTTTAGACCCAGTGACCGCGTGTCACACTAGAAAACCACCATAGAGGAGCTCAGAAAACTATGAATCTCAAGCCGCTAGGTGATCGACTGCTGGTTAAGCCCGTCGAGCAGGAAGAGAAGACCGCGTCCGGCATCATTCTGCCGGAGACCGCCAAAGAGAAGCCGCAGGAGGGCGAGGTGCTGGCCGTGGGGCCTGGCAGCCGCAAGGACGACGGCTCCCGCATCAGCATGGATGTGGTCGTGGGCAATCGGGTGCTGTACGCTAAGTACGCCGGCACCGAGATCAAGATGGATGGCGTCAAGTATCTCATTCTGCGCGAGAGCGACGTGCTGGCCATCGTCGGCTAAGCCTTCGCCGTTCAACGCAAGACCAGACACCAAAGAACATACTTTAAGGAGCAATGAGCTAACATGGCTAAGCAACTTGTTTTCGCAGAGGAAGCGCGTCGCAACCTCAAGGTTGGCGTGGACACCCTCGCCAACGCCGTCAAGACCACCCTCGGCCCCAAGGGCCGCAACGTCGCCCTGGACAAGAAATGGGGCGCGCCCACCATCACCCATGACGGCGTGACCGTGGCCAAGGAGATCGAGCTGGAAGACCCCTACCAGAACATGGGCGCCCAGCTCCTCAAAGAAGCCGCCACCAAGACCAACGACATCGCCGGCGACGGCACCACCACCGCCACCGTGCTGGCCCAGACCATTGTGACCGAGGGCCTGAAGAACGTGGCCGCCGGCGCCAACCCCATGCTGCTGAAGCGCGGCATCGAGCGCGGCGTGGCCGTCCTGGCCACCGCCATCCGCGAGCAGGCCATCGAGATCAGCACCAAGGAAGAGATCGCCGCCGTGGCCGCCATCTCTGCCCAGGACCAGGAAATCGGCAACCTCTTGGCCGACGTCATGGAGAAGGTGGGCAAGGACGGCGTCATCACCGTCGAAGAGAGCAAGACCGGCCTGGCCTTCGAGACCGAGTACGTCGAGGGCATGCAGTTCGACCGTGGCTACATCTCCCCCTATTTCATCACCAACCCTGAGCGCATGGAAGCCGAGCAGGAGGATCCCTACGTCCTGCTGACCGACAAGAAGATCTCGGCCGCGGCCGACATCGTCCCGATCCTGGAGAAGCTGATCCAGATCGGCAAGCGCGACCTGGTGATCATCAGCGAAGACGTGGACAGCGAGGCGCTGGCCACCCTGGTGCTGAACAAGCTGCGCGGCGTCTTCAACGTCCTGGCCATCAAGGCCCCTGGCTTCGGCGACCGCCGCAAGGCCATGCTGCAAGACATGGCCATCCTGACCGGCGCCCAGGTCATCACCGAGGAGATGGGCCGTAAGCTGGAGACCACCCAGATCATCGACCTGGGCCGCTGCGACAAGATCGTCTCCACCAAGGACGACACCACCATCGTGGGCGGCCGCGGCGATGACAAGCAGATCCGCAGCCGCATCGACCAGATCAAGATCGAGATCGAAAACAGCACCAGCGACTACGACAAAGAGAAGCTGCAAGAGCGCCTGGCCAAGCTGGCTGGCGGCGTGGCCATCATCCGCGTCGGCGCAGCCACCGAGGTGGAGTTGAAGGAGAAGAAGCACCGCGTCGAGGATGCGCTGAGCGCCACCCGCGCGGCCGTGGAAGAGGGCATCGTGCCCGGCGGCGGCGTGGCCCTGGTCAACGCTGTGGCTTCGCTGGAGAAGGCTGAGGCCGGCGCCGAGGGCGACATCCTGACCGGCGTGCGCATCCTGCGCCGCTCGCTGGAAGAGCCCATGCGCCAGATCGCGGCCAACGCCGGCCAGGACGGCGCCGTGACCGTCGAGACCGTGCGCCGCCTGCAAAAAGAGCAGGGCAACAAGCGCCTGGGCTACGACGTCATCAGCGAGCAGTACCTGGACATGGTCACCGCCGGCATCATCGACCCGGCCAAGGTGACGCGCGGCGGCCTGGAGAACGCGGCCAGCATCGCGGCCATGATCCTGACCACCGAGGCGCTGATCACCGACATTCCTGAGAAGGAAAAGACCCCGCCCATGCCGGGCGGCGGCGGCATGGACTTCTAAGTCCCATCTGCTTCCCATCGCATCTCTGCAACGGGCTGACAGGCCAAACCTGTCAGCCCGTTTTTTTTACCCCACCGGCCAGATCGAGAGGGCGTCCCGCCCCACCAGCCAGATCGAGAGGGCGTCCCGCCCCACCGGCCAGATCGAGAGGGCGTCCCGCCCGGCCTAGCGACGCAACCCGCTCGGCGGGACGCCTCGCTGATCGGGCACCCGCTCGGCGGGACGCCTCGCTGATC
>JACSRL010000314.1 GCA_014879765.1 Anaerolinea sp.
CAAACGTTGGTTTCGATACGCCTCAGAAGGCTACTCAACCAACGTTTGGCCCGCCGGCTGAGCAGTTACTCGATACACTATATTTGTGCCAGTGAGAAGCCCTGATTGACCCGCTACTCAACCCGTAGGGCCGTATCGAGACCCGTTTTGCGTAAGTCCTGGCTCCTTGATTGCTGCCAGGTTCTTCAACAATGTCATGCTTATCCTTCGGAAAAAAGGTCGCGAAGTGACTCGAATTGCCATCGTGGTGTTTTCCGCTTTCGTTCTTGCGACAATTGCGATGACTGCTATCGCCGTTTTCCTGGCATCCCCTGGCCCTGGTTCTCAGGAGATTCTGGGCGTTGGCATTGGCGATCCTTACGGCGACAAGGGACGCGTTTTTCTCTCGGGCAGACGTTTGCACTGCGTGTCGCTGGCTGAAGGAGATCCCTTTGCTTCTGTTTGCACCATCAGTATCGCAGGCAAACCACTGACAATTCGAGCGCGCCGCAATCCGCCGACACACCCTGTGAAATTCGGGGGCGAGTGCGCCGCTACTTATGGCGGTGAGCAATGGCCCTGTCGCATTGGCTCTCGTCACGTACAGGTTCACTGGTTTGCCTACATCGACGATCCTCTGGGCCTGGATCAGACTCAACTTGATGCACTGCGGCGCCGTTATCTGGTGGAAAACCTGCCAGAGGAGGCTTTCGTGGGAGGCATAGTTGCCGTTCCGCTCGTCGTTTCGGTTGTGATTCTTCTATTGGCTGGCGTTTGGTTATCGTATCGCCGCTCTGCTGGCGTTCGCATCTGGTTGGCAGCCATCCTCGTATCCATGTTCACAGGTGTCGTGGTCTTCATTATATCGGTGTTTCTGACCAATGGATTCTGGGACTAATCACCTTTGCCGTTTTTGGCTATGGATTGCGGCGCTGAAACCATCGAAGAATGAATCCCTGCACCCCCTTGCGCTTCCCATCTCGTCGCGGCGAGATGGGGATCGCGGACGTAAAGGCCACATATGAAAAAATCAGCCAGTTTCTCGGTCGGCAAATTCTTGCAGATAACAGTCGCTGGGTGGGGAGGATTTCTCATCCTGCTCAATGGACTGCTCTTATTCAGCGATGAAGACTTGATATCAGGCGGCGCATGGCTGCTGGCGATCAGCTTGGCAGCAGGCGTCGGATTTCTTCTGGCGCCGTGGCTTCATCGCCGCAGCGGGTATTTGGCGCTGGCCCTGGCTGGCCTCTGGGTTCTGGTCGTTGCCTGGTTTCGCCGCGATGACGCAACGCTGCTGGTCTGGGGCCTGGTGTGGGGAGGAATCGCCTATGGCGCGCCTGCGGCGCTCTTGATCCTCTTTTCCAGAGACGATCGACCGCTGAGGAAAGCCTGGGGATGGGTACTCGTGGCAGGCCTGCTGGCTCTGGTGGCCGCGATGGCACTGTTCCTCGGCGCCGGGTCGCTACCCTCCCCGGCCGATAGTTTCTCCAGCGTCGCTCCCAGCGGGAACTTCCAGTACGCCGTTCTTCACGAGCATGGGTCGGTAAAGATCGATGTCACGTTCAACGACAACGGCGGTCAGGCAGACGTTCAACGGTATGTGCAGGTGAATATGGCACGAGCACAAGCCTTGCTCCAGTCGGCCGCGGGTGAGCGTCTCTGGACGACCATCACCTTCACAAAGCCCCTAACCGCGCAGGAAGTGGAGCAGTTGCTCAAAGACGCCGGCGTGGAGGCAGCAAGTTACACCCAGGTCGGTTGGACGGCCACCGGACAGCGCATGGCTTCGACTATCTTCAGAGATCCGGTTGCACCGGACTTCAACCTCAAGCAGTTAGCCCAGGACGCTATCTCATCCGACCCAGCAACGCCGGACTACGACGCGCGTATGGCTGGTTTCATGGTAGTCGACGGCGTGATGACCATCTCTGAACAAGGCCTTGGCAGGCTGTTGGCCGATCCACGGGTCTACCTGGCGGATACAACGGCCTACGAGGTGCAGAAGCTGGTCGGTGTAACCGAGGCCGCGGTCCATCTTCCAACGCCATTTTGGAACATGGATTGGGGCGCTGAATAGGTCAAGGGTCACTTGAGGCAACTCAATGGCATCCTCAATTCGTGTTCTGCTGGTTGACGATCATCCCGCGCTGCGCATGGGTTTGCACATCGTGCTGGAGCAGGCGCCGGACGTGCATGTGGTGGCCGAGGCTGGTTCCGGCCAGGAGGCGCTGGCGCTGATCCAGACGCTGCGGCCGGACGTGGCCGTGCTGGACTGCCAGTTGCCCGACATGCCCGGCAGCCAGGTGGCGACTGAGCTGCGCCGGCTGGAACTGCCCATCCGGGTGCTGGCGCTCAGTGGCCATGATAGCGACGATTTCCTGACCGCAATGCACAACGCAGGCGCGGCCGGCTATCTGTTGAAGGAAGCCCCTGTGTCGGTGATGGTAGAGGCGATACGGCGTGTCGGCCGTGGGGAGACGGTGTGGCGGCCGGAACAACTGGCACGCATCGCGCAGTGGCGGGCCGAAGTGCAACGCCCCTGGACCAGCTTGACCGACCGTGAACGTGATTTGCTGTTGGCAATGAGCCGCGGGGAGAGCAACCGCGACCTGGCACGGCGGCTATGCATCTCTGAGCGGACGGTGGAGTTTCATATAAGCAACGTGCTGGGCAAGCTGGTGCTGTCCTCACGCACCGCGGCCGTCGCTTGGATGAAGGACCATGCGGTCGAACGCTGGGGCGGATGAGTGCGAATCGCGCACATGAAACTGGTGTTTTCCACAGTGACAGGCCCTAGCCGCTGTGCTAGAATGAGATTGCCACCGCTAGATTCGGTGAGCCGTGACCACAGGAGGTTCGAAAATGCGCACGCTGAAGCTCATGACTGTCTGTATGTTGTGTGCCGCGCTGTTGACAGGCGGCCTCGGCGGTCAGTCTACTGCTCTCGAGACCGGCGAGACACTGCCTGCATTTCAGGGTAAACACGTTGAGCCGCCAGCCCGGATACCCGCAGAACAAGCACCGAATGTGGTTTATCGGGCTGGCGTGATCGAGAGCATAGGATCCCAAGTGGTCCCGCCCAGCACTGTATCTCCCCAGTCCATTCCTCGCCGCATCCCCAAAGACCAGGCGCCAGAATCTGTCAAGAAGGTGGAATTTGTGGAGATCCTTGCATTTCCGCTCGCCGGCAGCGCCGAAGGGGGTGGAGTGGCGCTCGATGCACCTGGTACGGTAACTTTGAGTTTTGGTTTCTACTGGTATCAGTTCAGTCCCTATTACGTTGCTGTGGCCGGGTATGCTCGAACTCAGACGAGTTTCTGTGCAACGAGGGTTTATGCCAAGAGTCGCTTGTATCGCGATGTGGAGCATGACGGCACCTGGGAGTATATGGATGATGCCACCCAGGAGCAGACTGGGACATGTGTCACCGACTCTGGCGAAGCGCTAACCGACTACTGGACCGCACCGAACAATACCAGCTGGAAGAACTATTCTTCGCACTATGTCAGCTGGAATGGTGGCGGTGAGGGCTGGGACAGGACGGTATTTGATGCTTTTCCGTGAAGTCAACAGCAAATGGCTTGGAGTTGTCGTCTAGGGCCAGTTGTTTTTTGGAGAAAAACAGGGTCGTGGGCAGCAATGTGACTGCGTGGCGCTGGCCGTAGTCTCCGCTTTGCCGTAAAGCCTGGGCTTCGATCAGATACTTTTGAAAACGCGCTGGCACCCGGTTTGTGCGAGCAAACTGCTTGCCGAACGCCGCGATGATGGCTGAATGCCGGCTAAAGGCCAATCCCTCTCCTTCCAAGAACGCCTGGGTGAGATAGAACATGGTGAAATAGGCGCGCGGCGACGTAGCCCGGATACAGATTCGGTAGCAGTATCCTGGCCGCCTCGATGCTATCACGCGCTTCCTCGATCAGTTCGCGCTGATCCTCGGTCATCATACTGCCACCCCCTCCCGGCGTATGTTGCGCAGCAGTGGCCCCGCCCGGTGCAGATAGCGATCCTCGTCCATGAACAGACATGAAATGACGTTGTCAGTCTGCAGCGACAGAGCTGCTATCATGTCGCTCGTCCGAACAATTTCTGCGCCTGGTTGTACCGATCCTTTCAACACGACCAGCACGTCGATGTCCGAGTCTCGCGTCGCCACACCCCGCGCTCGTGATCCATACAGGACCATGTGGCTCAGACGAGAGCCATAGATCGCGTGCAACGAGTCTTTGAGCTTCAGCAAAGTGGAGTTGGTCTGCGCGTCCATGCCCCTATTCTGCCACAAATCGCCATACCGGACAAACCGCATGGACATGATTTGACAGATAGGTCAGAAAAGTGAAAATGCGACTTTACAGGAACCCACCGTTTGTGTAAAGTCAACCTCATGTCAACGGATCGAAGACGCCGGCGCCGCTGGCGTCTTCTTTTATCCGTCTGCATGCCGCTGTTGCCGACTGCGAATTTTTCTCAACTAATTCATATAAATTTGACAACGCCTTGCCCGTGGATATAATCGCGCCGTGGGTCAGAGGCGCGTTGGCGTGGTCTGGCCGGCTCAACAGCCTCCAACACCGCAATCTGATTGGCCCGTATCCCGCAGATATCGCCCAGTTGTGCTCTGATCCACCTGGCGAGAAAGGTCTTACCATGCGTGTACTATTCATCGAGAAACAGATCGACTACGAACCCCAAGGCATCATGCAGCTCTCCTCCTGCCTGAAGCGGGCCAGCCACGAGACGTATCTGGCCATCGCCGCCCAGGAGGATCCGATCCAGCGGGCGCGCGAGGTCGAGCCGGACATCGTCGCCTACAGCGTGATGACCGGCTCGCACCAGTACTACTTCGACCTGAACCGCCAGGTAAAGGCCGCGCTGCGGGACAAGGCTCCCTTCTCCATCTTCGGCGGGCCGCATCCCACCTTCTTCCCGGAGATGGTCTCGGAGCCGGGGGTGGATGGCATCTGCGTGGGCGAGGGAGACGAGGCGCTGGTGGACCTGGCCAATTCCCTGGCCAACGGCCGCGTCAAGCCTGACCTGCCCAACTGGTGGCTGAAGCTGGAGGATGAGATCGTGCGCAATCCGGTGCGGCCGTTGCTGCAAGACCTGGGCGAACTGCCGCTGCCCGACCGCGATCTGGTCTACAGCCGGCACGACTACAGCCGCGTCACCCCTATCAAGCACTTCATGGGCTCGCGCGGCTGCCCGTACAACTGCACCTACTGCTTCAACCACGCCTACTATCAAATCTACAGCCGGGAGAAGCGCGGCAACCAGCGTCCGGTGGATCAGATCATCGCCGAGGCCCAATGGGTGCGCACGCAGTGGCCGCTGCAACAGGTGGTCTTCATCGACGACCTGTTCATCATCTATGACGACTGGCTGGAGGAGTTCGCCGACAAGTGGCCCAAGGAGGTGGGGCTGCCCTTCTTCGCCAACGTGCGCGCCAACCTGATCGTCAAGGGGCCGCACAAGGTGGAGCTGCTCAAACGGGCCGGCTGCGGCACGGTCAGCATGGGCGTCGAGGCGGCCAACGACCGCATCCGCGTCCAGTTGCTCAAGCGCCGCATGACGCGCGAGGACATGATCCAGGCCGGCAACGTGCTGCGCGACGCGGGCATCCACATCACCAGCACCAACATCCTGGGCCTGCCCAGCAGCACGCTGGAGGATGACCTGGACACCATGCGCCTCAACGGCCAGGCGCGCATCAGCTATTCCCATGCCTTCCTCTTCCAGCCCTACCCCGGCACCGAGCTGGGCAAGTTCGCCCAGGACCAGGAATACATGGTAGGCGACTTCGACGACATCAGCGAGATCGCCTGGGAACGCTCGATCATGGTCTTCGAGAACCCGGAGGAGAAGAGCCAGGTGGAGCACCTGCAACGGCTCTTCGCCATCGGCGTCGAATGGCCGCGGCTGGAGCCGCTGATCCGCTGGCTGATCAAGGCGCCGCACAATTTCGTGACTGACACGCTCTACTGGTGGATGCACAAGCTGTTCAAGGGCTACATGATCAAATCCCGCATCCATCCGGTGAAGATGAGCCCGCGCGACCTGTTTATTGCGGCCAAGCAGTTGATGGCGATCCGGTCGTAGCAACACCAAATCGTTTTATGTCATGCTGAGGCCGGCTCTGGCATGATTCGCAGCGAGTTTGCCGCCAAGGCGCAGCGCGCCGGGCGGCATGAGGAACTTGCACTGACGAGTATGACGAGTATGATGAGAGGAATACCACCATGCGCGTAGCATTGATCAACCCGCGCTTTCGTTTGCCCATCGACACCCGCACCACGGCCCACCTGGGCCTGGCCTATCTGGGCGCCGTCTCGCAGAAGCGAGGCGACACCGTGCGCGTCTTCGACTGCGACGTGGAGGAGCAATCCCTGGAGGATTTCGTCCAGGAGTTCAAGCCGAACCTGATCGGCATCACCGCCAACACGCCGCAGGTCAAGCAGGCCTGGCGCACCGCCAAGGCGATCAAAGAGGTACACGATGTGCCCATCGTGCTGGGCGGGCCGCACGTCAGCGTGGCCGCCGAGGGGCTGGACTACGAATCGGTCGAGCGTCCCTACGTGGATATGGTGGTGCGCGGCGAGGGAGAAGCTCCCTGGCTGGAGATCTCCAACAAGGTCGAGGACTTTTTGCGCAGCAGCGAGGACACCTCCACGGCCGCGCTGATGGACCCCAACAAGCACATCTGGGACGAGATGTTGGGCATCACCTACAAGACCAGCGATGGCCAGGTCTATCGCAACATGGACGCCAAGGTGATCAACGACCTGGACAGCCTGCCCTGGCCGGCCTACAACTTGTTCCGCATGAACAAGTACACCAACCTGCAGCCGGCCACCGACCACGTGGACGGCGCGCGCAGCTTCAGCATCATGACCAGCCGCGGCTGTCCCTATCGCTGCACCTTCTGCTCGCAGTCGATCATGCCCATCAAGTGGCGCGCCCGCACGGCGGAAAACGTCATCGAGGAATGGCGCCACCTGGTACACGAGCTGGGCGCGGAGGAGATCGGCGTGCTGGACGACAGCGCCAACATCCGGCGGGACCGCCTGATGGTGCTCTCCGACATGCTGATCGAGAACAAGCTGAACCACGTGCCCTGGATCTTCGTCAACGGCATCCGCGCCAACCTGGCCGACAAGGTGCTGATGACCAAGCTCAAGGAGGCCGGCCTGCTGCGCACCGCCTTCGGCGTGGAGACGGGCAACCCGGACATGATCAAGGCCATCGACAAGCACGTCGACCATGACACCATCCGCCAGGCCTTCAAGAACTGCAAAGAGGTCGGCCTGCAGACCATCGGCTTCTTCATCATCGGCCTGCCGGGCGACACCCGCGAGACCATGCAGGACACCATCGACTTCGCCATCGAGCTGGACCCGCTGATTGCCAACTTCAGCATGATGACCCCCTATCCGGGCACCAAGGTCTACGAGATCGTCAAGCGCGAGGGCAAGCTGCTGATGGACGACTGGGAGGACTACGTCTTCTTCGAGCAGAAGGCGCGCTATGAGATGGGCGACCTGACGGCCGAACTGATGACAGAGATGTATCGCAAGGCCTATCGCCAGTTCTACCTGCGCCCCGGTCCCATCATGCGCCGCTTGCAGGACAAGAATTTCTGGATGAACCTGCCGCGCAACATCCGCATCGCCCGCCGCACCTTCTTCAAGAAGCCGGAGAAGACGGAGCTGAAGCGGGTTATCGAGGCGGAGGGGCGGTCGATCTAACACGTAACACGTAATGCGTAATGCGTAACCCGGAATTGACGGCGGAGTCTCTGGATTCTGAGTTGCGCGCACGTGATGCGTAACACGTAATGCGTAACCCGGACTTGACACGCGAATCTCCGGGTTACGAGTTACTCGTTACGAGTTACTCATTGCTCCCCGCGCCATTGACAACGGACAACTCATCATGAAAATCTCCCTGATCGGCCCCAAGTGGAATGAGATGATCAACAGCTACCCCCTGTTGGGGCTGGGGTATCTGGCGGGCATCGCCGAGCAGGATGGGCACGAGGTGCGCATCCACGACTTCGGCCTCTACCCCTCCCAGCCTATCGAGCAGGATGCACAGCAGGTGATCGACTTTAAGCCCGATGTGATCGCGTTCACCTCCATGACCACCTCCTACCACTACGTGGAGCAGTTGGTGGCCCGGTTGAAGGACGCGCTGGACGCGCCGGTGATCATCGGCGGCCCGCACGCCACCTCCCTGCCCGACAGCACCCTGGCCAATCCGCACATCGACTATCTGGCCTACGGCGAAGGTGAGTATATCTTCCAGGACTTTCTGCGCGCCTGGGAATCGGGCGACCATCGCTGGGATCAGATCCAGGGGCTGTGGTACAAGGAAGATGGCCGGATCATCCCCGGCGGCAGCCGCAAGCCGATCGAAGATCTGGATGCGCTGCCCAACCCGGCGCGCCACCTCTACGAGCTGAACAAATATCCCCTCTACGCGCCCAACGGCGAGATGATGCTGACGATCCTGAGCAGCCGCGGCTGTCCCTACAACTGCTCCTTCTGCTTCAAGGGGATCGTCGGCCGCTCCTACCATCAGCGCAGCCCGGAGAACATCGTGGCCGAGCTGAAGCTGGTCTCGCAGACCTACGACGTGCGCAACTTCTACTTCATCGACGACCTGTTCACCATCGACGTCAAGCGGCTGGAGAAGATTCTCGACTATTTCATCGAGCAGAAGCTGGACTACCGCTGGCGCTGCCTGGCGCGGGTGGACAGGATCACGCAGGATCTGCTGAAGAAGATGTATCGCGCCGGCTGTCGCCAGATCCACTACGGCATCGAGAGCGGCAACGAGGATGTGCTGCGCCGCACCTCCAAACACATCAACCTGCAACAGGTGCGCGACGCGATCCGCTGGACCGAGGAGGCGGGCATTCGCTCCAAGGGCTACTTCATCCTCGGCCTGCCCGGCGACAACCTGGAGTCCATGCAGGAGACCATCGAGTTTGCCGCCAGCCTGGAGCTGACGGAGGCTATGTTCTCCATCGCCACCCCCTTCCCCGGCACGGCGCTGTGGAACGAGCTGGTGCTGCGCAACCCCGGCATGGCCTACAACGCCGACTTCACCAAGACCTACTACTACAACAACTACGCCGCCGAGATCGCGCCCTTCATGAACGTCTCCGAGGTGAGCAACGAGCTGTTGAGCGGCATGGCCTTGCAGGCCCGCGAGCGCTTCCAGGACGCCAAGGAACAGCGCAAGTTCATCAAGTATTTCGGCCCGCAGTGGGGACGCCGCGTCTACCAGGTGGCCAAGATCAAGCCGGTCAACGCTGCGGCCAAGGTCGCGCTCAACGCCGGCCTCTTCCCCCGCTTCCGCCAGGCGCAGCCGCGCGAGGGCGCCAGCTCCTGGGCGTGAGGCAGTTGGCAGTGAACAGTGAACAGTAGTTTGAACACTGATCACTGTTCACCGAGCATCAGCTATGACAGACCAACCAAGCAACAACGCGGGCAATGGCTCGGGCAGCCGCCGGCCGGAGCAGCCGCTGTTCAGCGTGTCGCCTGAGATCGACCGCTCCACAGGCGCGCGCGTGCAGCGGCGCGCGAGCTGGGAACTGAAGCAACTGCGCCAGAAGGCCATGGCCCCGGTCAAGTGGGCCGCCTATGAGACGGGGCAGACCCGCCTGGTGCCGCCGCCTGACCGCATGTACATCGAGTCCACCAATGTCTGCAATCTGGACTGCGTCATGTGCCCCACCGGGCTGAAGCAGGTCAAGCGGCCCAAAGGCTACATGGACTTCGACCTCTTCCGTTCCATCGTGGACCAGATGGCGCCGCACGTCAAGGCCACCACCCTGCACATCTGGGGCGAGCCGCTGATGCACAAACGCATCTTCGACATGATCGCCTATTGCCGGCAGAAGGGGCTGCGGGCCGAGATCAGCACCAACGCCACCCTGCTGGACGAACGCAAGGCGCAGGGGCTGCTGGACGCCGGACTGGGCACCATCTATCTCTGCCTGGACGGCTTCCGCCCTGAAACCTACGAGGCGATCCGGGTCAAGGCCGACTACGAGAAGACCAACAACAACATCCGGCGCTTCCTCGATTTGAAGGACAAAGGGGGCTACCACAACCCCTACGTCAACTTGCAGATCATCCAGATGGAGCAGACCATGGATGAGATCGACGAGTTCGTGGCTGCCTGGAACCTGCCCGGCGTCGATCACATCAACGTCAAGCCCTTCGATTCCTGGGGCGGCCAGGTGGAGCAGATCAACGAGCTGCGCGCCGACGATCCGGCTCATTTCGTTCCCCAGCAGCGCTATGCCTGCCCCAACCTGTGGTATCATGTACACATCTACTGGGATGGCCGCATCGCCATGTGCGACCGCGATTTCAACCTTAACTACGACCTGGGCAACGTCATCAGCCCTGACGGCCAGGTTGAGGTGATGAAGAACTGGAACGGCCCCAAGATGCAGAGCCTGCGCCAACTGCACGTCGCCGGCCAGGCCCACACCGTCAGCCCCTGCGACACCTGCGTCGAATGGGCCTGGTGGAAGCCGCGGCTGGGCAAGGGCTATGGCAACTACAACGCCGCACTGCTGGAGAACAAGAAGCCCAACGACAGCAGCGCGGGCAGCAGTCAGTGAACGGTGAACGGTCAACAGTGAATAGTGTTAGGGACTGTTCACTGTTCACTGGCCGCTGGCCACTGGCCACCGTTCCGGGACTGCCTGAGAGGATAGTTCTTTCGTGTCGATACGCAAAGTCGTTTTGATCCAGCCGCGCCGCGATGGCCGCTATCTGGGCAAGGGCACCAGTCAGCCGTACACCCTGATGCGGCTGGCTTCGCTGGTCCCTGCGGAGATACCGGTCGAGATCTGGGATGAGGACTTGATCGATCTGCCCATCCAGACCCTGGGCCCGCAGGATCTGGTGGGCATCAGCGCCAAGACGCTGCTGATCGACCGCGCCAAGGCCATGTCCCAGCGCATCAAGCAGCAGGGCGCGACGGTGGTCATGGGCGGCGCGCACACCACGCTGGTGCCCGACGAGGTGGCCCAATGGGCCGACGTGATTGCTGTAGGCGAGGGCTACTACACCTGGCCGCAGATCATCCGTGACTTCGACCGCGGCGTGCTCAAGCCGGCCTATGTGGACGAGAGCTGGGCGCCGCTGGATTCGGGCGTGGCCCTGCTGCAAGACCGCGTGCTGCGCCAGGTCGACGAACACAAGAACTACTGGACGCCCTACCTGGAGATCACCCGCGGCTGTCCGCGCAACTGCACCTTCTGCACCGCGATCCGCGTCTCCGGCCGCAAGATGCGGCTGCGGCCGGTGGAGGAGGTCGTCGAGGAGATCGAACGACGCAAGATCACCCGCTTCTTCCTGACCGACGACAACTTCGGCCTGAACTTCAAGCTCAACCCGGTCTACATGGAAGAGCTCTTCCGCGCCCTGGCCAAGCTGCCGCTGGCCGGCTGGACCTGCCAGGCCGAGCAGATGGTGGCCGATTTTCCTGAGCTGCTGAGCCTGGCGCGCGAGGCACACATGGACAAGTTCTTCATCGGCTTCGAGTCGGTCAACCCGGCCAACCGCAAGGAGCTGGGCGGCAAGGCCAAGGGCAACACCGAGCGCTATCGACAGGTGATCCAGACCGTCCACGACCATGGCATCGGCGTGGTGGGCCTCTTCGTCTTCGGCTTCGACCATGACACCTTTGACACTTTCCAGCAGACCTGGGACTTCGTGCGCAGCAGCGAGCTGGACAGCGTCAGCGCGACCATTCTGACCCCCTACCCCGGCACCGAACAGCGGCACGAGCTGCTGGCGGCCGGCCGGATCATTCCACACGCCACGTGGGAACGCTACGACACCACCCACGTGACCTATCTGCCGGGCAAGATGACGGTGGACGAGCTGACCAGCGCCCACGACTGGCTGTGCCGCAAGCTGTACAGCCCGACGTCCATGCTGCGTCGCGGCACACGCCAGCTCTCCCGTCACCCGTTGCCCAAGTGGCCCAAGCGCGTGGTCCTGGCCTTCAGCACCGACGTGGGCTACAAGCGCGAGTTTAACTACCGCTACAGTTGAGGCATAAGCCATGCGAGTCATTCTTGCCAGTCCAGAGGCCAAAGTCTGGTCTGAGCGTAAACATATTCCCTTGGGGCTGGGCTATCTGGCGGCCGCGCTGCGCGAGGGCGGGCATGAGCCGCTGATCTACGACGCGGCCATCGAAGAGCTGCCCATCGAGCACACCATCGAGGAAGCTGCCCGGCAGGGCAAGCCCTTCCAGTTGATCGGCATCACCGCCACCACGCCGCTGATCGGCGACGCCTGGCAGATGGCCGCCAGCGCCAAACGCTATGGCCTGCACACGGTGCTGGGCGGCCCGCATCTGACCATCATGCCGCGCGAAAGCCTGGGGCCAGAGCATCCCTACGTGGACTATGTCTTCAAAGGGGAAGCTGAACAGACCTTCCTGGAGCTGGTGAACACCCTGGAGGCCGGCCGGCCGGTGGAGCTGTTGCCCGGCATGCACATGCGCGGCCGCGATGGCGAGATCATCTCCGACTACGGCTCGCCCATGATCGAGAACCTGGACAGCTTGCCCTTCCCCGCGCACGATCTGTTCAAGATCGACCGCTACACCAACCTGCAGCCGCTGACCGATGGGCTGGACCGCCACGCGCGCTCCTTTACCATCCTGACCAGCCGCGGCTGTCCCTACAAGTGTACCTTCTGCTCCAAGCCGGTGACAGGCGACAGCTGGCGCGGCCGCAGCGTGGAGAATGTGGTGGCCGAGTGGCGCTGGCTGGTCAAGGATCTGCACGCCAGCGAGATCGGCGTCACCGACGACATCTGGAATCTGAAGATGGACCGGGCCAAGGATCTCATGCGGCGGCTGATCGCCGAAGGGCTGCACACCGTGCCCTGGACCACCGTGCATGGCATGAAGGTCAACCACACCGACCTGGAGCTCTTCCAACTGATGAAGGCCGCCGGCTGCAAGCGGGTCGGCTTCGGCGTGGAGAACGGCGACCCCTGGATGCTGCGCAATGTGATCCGCAAGGGGCAGACGCTGGAGCAGGTACGGGAGGCCTTCAAGAACGCCAAGGCGGCCGGCCTGCAGACCATGGGCTTTTTCATCTTCGGCATGCCCAACGAGACCGAAGAGACCATGGACGCCACCATCGATCTGGCGCTGGAGCTGGACCCCGACCTGGCCAACTTCATGCTGGCCGCGCCCTTCCCTGGCACCAAGATGTATGATATGATACGGGAGGGCGGCGAGATCTTCGCCAACGAGTGGCCCGACTACGCCATCCACGAGCAGAAATCGCGCTTCACCATGAACGATGGCATCTACGATCCCGACCTGGTGGTGCGCAAATGGCGCGAGGCCTATCGCCGCTTCTATCTCTACCGGCCCGAGCGCGTCTGGGAAAAGATGTCCAAGAAGAGCTTCTGGACCGAGATGCCCAACACCATCAGCAACGCCCGCCGCTTCTTCCTGGGCCGCGACGATCAGCATGCCAAGGCTGCCAGGCGCGTGAACCCGGAGGAGCCGGTGACCAGTGTAACAGGTATCCTGGATCGGGCGCTGTCGTAAGAGACCCATATGCCAAGTGTGCGCTTCCTCGGCCCCTATCGGTTCTTCTTTTACTCCGGTGACAGCACAGAACCGCCGCATGTCCATGTCGAACGTGACAACAACAAGGCGAAGTTCTGGCTTGACCCGGTCAGATTACAGCGAAGCAAGGGCTTTCCGGGTCACGAGTTGATCAAGATTCAGCGGTTCGTCGAAGAGAATAAGGAGCAATTCCTGAGGAGTTGGTATGAGTACTTTGGTGATTGAAGCATCGACTGCAACCGCACAGCAAGTTCAAGTAACCGATGATGAGCTTGTGATCGCGTTAGACGATGGACGCCGTATCTCTGCACCATTGGCCTGGTATCCAAGGCTTCTGCATGGCACACCGACAGAACGTAATCGCTGGAGGTTGATTGCCAATGGCGAAGGAATCCATTGGCCCGACCTGGACGAGGATCTGAGCGTCGAAGGCGTGATCTTAGGTCGATCGTCCGGCGAAAGCCAGGCTTCTCTCAAGCGGTGGCTGGCTCAACGCGCAGCACAGCACAACTAACACTATGTGTATCACTGAATGATTTCCCCTCAGTTGGCGCATCCTGAACATATTCAAGATTTTATGATGGAGATTTCGACAGAATGCGATTTCCCCCGAACTGAGCATGGGAAGTCCTATCATTCTGACGCTGTGCCCAGTCATCCCATCTACCTGGAGTCAGATGTTAGCATCTTCTTGAATCAGTTGGCACAACAGCAGAAAGTTGATGTTCAGGATTTGGTGAATGACTTGCTGCGCAAGGATATTCAGTCAATCCAGGGTGTTCAGTAAGGGCGACAACTGCTGGGTTCGATCATGTAGTTTCGCTTGGAGGCAATCCCGTGCCTTTGTTTAGTTCAAGACCAAAAAAACAATCTAACCTCCTGTGGGTCGATCTGGGCGACCTGGGCGACCTGGTACACCCCGGTGGGCCGCATGAGCAGTGGCAGGACCATGGTCTGGGCCTGCTGCGCACCATCCTGAAGCAGGCGGGCGTGCCGACCGACCTGGCCTCGACGCGCGCTGTGACCTCGTGGGAGCAGCTCGCGCCGCAGATGGCCGGCTACGACATGCTGCTGATGAACGTGCGCAGCTACACCTATCCGCCGGCGCTGCGGGCTGCCCGGCTCTTCAAGCAGCTCAACCCCAACGGCCTGGTGCTGACCGGCGGCATGCACGCCACGGTCGCGCCCGACGAGATGGCGGCGGTCGAGGACTTCGACCGCATCTGCATGGGCCCGGGGGAGAATGTGATCGTCGACCTGGTCAAGGATCCCTCCGCTTTTCCGCGCGTCTTCTCGGCCGAGGGCGCCAAGTCGATGTCCGAATGGCCGATGATCGACCGCACCCTGTGGCCGCAGCCGGTGGGCTGGCGTATGAAGCGCAAGTGGAAATGGCGCTGGCCCATGGAGCCGGAGTGCGGCTGGGGGCCAGGGCCGGTGGCCACCATCATCACCAGCCGCGTCTGCCCCTGGCAGTGCGTCTTCTGCAACGAGAACAGCTATATCCCCCGCATCGGCCGCCGGTCGGTGGACCAGGTGATCGAGGAGCTGAACACCCTGGACCGGCTCTACGGCGTCGGTTCGGTGGTGATCCACGATTCCATGTTCTTCCAGAACCCCAAGTGGCTCAAGGAATGGATCGAGAAGTATCCGCGCCAGACCAAGAACTGGAGCTACTGGGCGGCCGGCCGGGCCGACACCGTGCGCCAGTGGCCCGATCTGTTCGAGGCGCTGGTCAAGGAGACCAACTGGCGCACCATCTCCATCGGCTTCGAGTCGGGCAGCGACCGCATTCTCAAGCTGCTCAACAAGGAATGCACCGAGGAAGACAACTTCTTCGCCATCGACCTGGTCAACCGCATCGGCGACGAGCTGGAGGCCAAGGGGGAGCGGCCGCCGGTCTTCTGGTCCAACATCATGCTGGGCATCCCCGGCGAGGAGCCGGAGGACGCCTTCAAGACCATGCGCATGCTCAAGCGCATGAAGCGCGTGATGCCCTCCATCGCCTTCTACGCGCCCTATCCCGGCTCAGCCCTGGGCTATCAACTGATCGCCGAGGGCAAAAGCCTGATGAGCAAGGACAACTATCACCGCTACCCCGACGACGAGAAGGTCAAAGGCGTGAACTACCAGTTCTACCGCGACCTGCTGGCCGGCAAATACGACGCCGAGGTCAACCGCGGCCTGGCCCCCAACGCGCGCGGGGCCGATGTATACCAGGGATCGTTGATCAAGGCATGAGCAGCTTCAGCAACCCCCACTACATGTACCTGTTCGACCTGCGCAGCGGCCGGCAGAAGCTGGCCTACGGCGAGTCGCCGGAGGATGCCTTGCAGATTCTGAGCATCCGCCTGAGCGCGCAGGAGATGGCCGAGATCATCGCCGACCGCTACATCAAGGTCAATCAGCGCGAGCTGCGGCAGTATATCGACAACCTGGGTTAGGCGCGGTTGGCAAAGATGCCAACTTTTCGGAAAAGTTGGCATCTTTGCTTATGTTATTGACGCAATATGTCATGAGTAAACAGCGCACAAATTTGGAGTAAATACTACGCGACTAAATCCTTCCGGTGGTGTATACTGTTTGATGTTTGCGTTGCCGCTGAGTGGCAGCCATTTTTCCACCTGGAGGATTATCTATGTCTGATACTAAAGCCACTATTGCCGTCGTTTTGCAGGATGGCGTCTTCGTGCCCCAGGCTGATGTGAGCCATCTGGCCAACGGCACCAGCATCGACATCAACGTGCCCGCTCCCGACGAGTGGGACCTGCTTCTCGAACAAATCAACGCTGAGGAGGACGCAACGCTGGAGCTGACCCGGGGCCGTTGGAACGACCTGGGGCCAGACGCCGAGAGTTGGGTCCTTGACAGCGACGAATGGCTGGTGTGGAACCTGGCGGAAGCCCGCGAGCCAGCCGGCATCCTGATCTGATCCGGCCCTGACCGTGACTCCGGAGGTTCCACCAGAGCCTCCGGAGTTTTTTTATGCTTGGATTGATTCCCAAACTGCCGCTCTACTGGTCCTTCCGCCGCTTTGGCTGGCCGAAGATGTACCCGTTCAGCGTCGTGATCAGCATCAGCTACCGCTGCAACAGCAAATGCCGCACCTGCGACGTGTGGCGCAAGCCCAACGACGATCTGACCATCGGGGAGTGGGATCAGGTCTTTCAGAAGCTGGGGCGCACCCCGGTCTACATGACCTTCACCGGCGGCGAGCCTTTTCTGCGCGATGACCTGGACCAGATGGTGATCAGCGGCTACCGCCACTGCCGGCCCGGCTACATCACCATTCCCACCAACGGCCTGCTGCCCGACCGCATCCTGGCCCAGGCGGAGAACATCGTCAGCACCTGCCGCGACGCGCAGGTCGGGATCAACCTCAGCCTGGACGGCGTGGGCGCGGTCCACGACGACATCCGCGGCGTGCCGGGCAACTGGGAGAAGTCCATGGAGAGCTGGCGGCGGCTGAAGGAGCTGCAAACCCGCTACGCCAACCTGGTGCTCACCGTCCATACCGTCATCAGCCGCTTCAACATCCACCTCTTCGAGGAGACCTACCAGGGCCTGCAGAAGCTGGAGCCTGACAGCTATATCACCGAGGTGGCCGAGGAACGGGTGGAGCTGGACACGGTGGGCTGGGGCATCACCCCGCTGGCCGAGCAGTACGCGCCGGTGGCTGACTTCCTCAGCGACAAGGCGCACCGGGCTCACGCCAAGGGCATGGCCCGCTTCACCCAGGCCTTCCGCGCCCAATATTATCAACTGGCCAAGCGCACCCTGCTGGAGCGCACCCAGGTCATCGACTGCTACGCCGGCTGGGCCTCCTGCCAGATCGGCCCCAACGGCGACCTGTGGAGCTGCTGCATCCGCGCCGAGGGGACGGGCAATCTGCGCGATCACGACTACGACATCGCGCCCATCTGGTTCGGCGAGGAGATGGCCAGGATGCGCCGCTCCATCGCCAACAAGGAGTGCTACTGCCCCATGGCCAACGCCAGCTACGCCAACATGCTGCTCCATCCGCCGACGCTGGCCAAGGCCGCGCTGGATGTGGTGCGGTAG
>JACSRL010000379.1 GCA_014879765.1 Anaerolinea sp.
GGTCTCCGACCGAGCCAGCCTTGTACCCTTATCGCTCTGGCCGGTCTCCGACCGAGCCAGCCTTGTACCATTATCGCTCTGGCCGGTCTCCGACCGAGCCAGCTTCCTTTGCCGCGCGTAGCCCGCCTCCCCCAGCGCGGCCCGCACCGCGTCGATCTCGTTGCGGTCGGCGGCCAGCGCCAGGTCCGCGCCCAACTGTTCCAGGTAGCTCAGCTCGACGGCCAACTCATCCAGCCGCGGCTGGCCCATCTCGGCCGCGCGCCGGGCCTTGCGGTAACGCTTGAAATAGGCCGCGGCGTTCTCGGCCGGCGCCAGGGCCGGGTCCAGCCGGATGGACGGCAGCTCGACCCCTTCCGGCAGCGCCAGCTCAACCTGGCGCGGGACGATCTGCGTAGCCAGGGCCAGGATCCACTCGCCGCTGGCCCGCAGGCGCTGGATCTCCTCGACCGGCAGCAGTTGGCGCTGAATGGCAGCCTGGCGTTTCTCCAGGCCGCGCTGGGCGCGCTGTAAACTAGCCTCTACCTGGCGCCGCGCCACCGCGTAGCTGTCGCCGACCGACTGCGCCTTCTCGTCGTAGAACTGTTCCACGGCCGCGCTGATGCTGGCCAGCGGCGTGAGATTGGCATCGCTGCGGTGGGTCAACTGATAGGGGGCAAAAGCCAGCGGCGCGCCCAGCGCATCGCGCGTCAGACAGGGCTGCCAGGCGTTATCGCGCGCCATCTCCACCCAGGCCGCGACGGTTGCAGCCAGGGCCGTCGCATCCCCGCCCGACCCAACGCGCGCCTGTGCATCGCCCTGCGCGCGCTGAACGATCTCGCGCGCGGCCAGCGGGCTGACGCCATGCACCCCCTCCACCAGCGCGCGCCAGAGCGGCGTCTCCGGGCCAGCAGCCGCCAACAGCCGGCGCGCCGCGGCTTCGTCCAGCGCATCAGGGGCCAGGCCAGCCTGCGCCGGCGGCGGCTGGTAAAGCTGGCCCGGCTGCGCAGGACGCAACGCGCCGTCCTGGGGCCGGTGGCGGTGGATGCATTCGAGGATGCGGTGTTCACCCTCACCCCAACCCTCTCCCTCAGAGGGAGAGGGGGCCAGACGCACGCCCAAGGCCGCGCCGCGCGCACTCCCCTCGCCCCCTGGGGGGAGAGGGGCCGGGGGTGAGGGGGCCGCGGCCCTCCTCAACAACAACAGATTCGCCCAGCGGCCGATCAGTTCGACGACGATCCATGTGGGGCCGAACTCAGGGTGATGGAACTCCAGCCGCAGGACGCGTTCCCAGGGTGGCTGATGAACCGCCACCAGCGCCGCGCCGCGCACATATTTGCGCAACAGTTGCAGCAGCGTCGAGGGCGTATCCACCCCGCGGCGAGGCTTGCCGGCCAACAGATGGACGCGCGGCGCCTGCTGATCGGCCGACAGCAGCAGGTAACGGCGCTGGCGGCTGGCGTAGAGCTCCAGCGCCAGACTGGCGGCATCCACCTGCACCACCTGCTGCACCCGGCTGGGCGTTACCTCGCGGCGCAGCTCGTCGGCCACGGCCGCGACGGTCCAGAAGTCAAAAGCCATGCTACTCCTCGAAGGCCAGCAGCTCCGCCAGATCCCCCACGGCGGTGGTGTTGCGCATGCGCAGGCGCTTGATCTGGAAGAGGGCGTCGGAGCTGTGCAGGGCGCCCTGCTGCGTGGTGATGCCTCCCCAGTAGTTGTCGGAGGCGAAGAAGGCCATCACCCGGTCGTCGAAGTGGCCCGACGGATAAGCCACGAAGCGCGGCCGCTGGCCGATCTCGTGCTCGATGGCCTCGCGGCAGCCCAGCACCTGCCAGACCAGCCGCTCATCGTCGTTCTCCGGCAGATACTCGTGGACGCGGGCATGGCACTCGATGTCCATGCCCGCCGCGTCCATCTCGCGCAGTTGATCCCAGGTCATATACTCGGCATCGCCCTGGCTGGCCACCTCGGTGATCACGAAGAAGGTGGCCGTAAAGCCAACCTGCCGCAGCAGCGGAAAGGCATTGTCGTAGTTGTCGCGGTAGCCGTCGTCGAAGGTGAGAATCACCGGCTTGTCAGGCAGCGGCGCGCCTTGCGTCAGATGATAGAGCAAGTCATAGAGTGTGATGGCCTGGTAGCCCTGCGCGTGCAGATAGGCAAGCTGCTGCTCGAACTGCGCCGGCGAGACCGACAGATCGCGGCGGTAGCGGTCCGCGCCGGGCGGCGGGTCGGACAGGTGGTGGTACATCAGAATCGGCAGCCGCACCTGGCGGGCCACGCCGTCGGGCGTCGGCCAGGGCGTGGGCGCCGGTGTAGCCGTGGGCGTCAGAGTGGCGGTCGGGGTAGCCGTGGGCGTCAGGGTGGCCGTCGGCGTCGGCGTGGCGGTTGAGGTGAGTGTGACCGTGGGCGATGGCGCGGCCGTCTGGGCAGGGGGTGGACTGGCAGCCAGAGCCGCCGCGCCGGCGGCTGCCGGCGTGGCGGCCTCCCGCGGCGCAGCGCAGCCGGCCAGCAGCAGGCTGGCCAGGATGGCAGCCAGCAGCCGCGCCGGACGGGCGCAGCCTGCACGTTGAAAAACTCTGTCGCTCATAGGCTGGCAGTATAGCATTGCCGCGGCCGCATCACAAGCCAGCCGCCAATGGCCGCACCAGCAGCGGCACCCGCCGCCCCATGCGGCGAAAGCCGCTCTCCTCGTACAGCCGCAGCCCGGCGGCGTTGCTCTCCTGCGTGTTGATGGTCACCCGCTGCGCGCCGGCGGCCTGGCAGTAGGCCAGCCCATGGTTGAGCAGGGCGCGGCCGATGCCCTGCCGCCGCGCGGCCGGATGGACAGCCAGGCGCATGATCTGCCCGGTGTCCACCAGCGTATCGGCGCAGGCATAGCCCAGCAGCGCCGCGTCCGCTGCGGTCGCCACCACGAACAGGCCGCTGGTGACCATCATCTCGATCAGCTCGCCGCTGGCCAGTTGATAGGGCGCCTCGAAGGCGGCGGCGTCCAGGCTGACCAGCGCGGCCAGGTCGCCCGGCTGCACCGGGCGAATGCTGGCCGCGGGCGGGGGCAGCCCGACCAGCGGCCGCGGGTGGCGATCCAGGGTAACGATCCACTCGTGGCGCTGAAAGCCCCCCTTCTGCAGCAGCGGCGGCAGCCACAGCGCCGTGCCATACACCGCCAGATGGGTGACGCCCTCGCGGCGCAGCCGCTCTGTGGCCGGCTCCAGCACCGCGCGCAATCCCTCCTCGCCCCGCCAGCGGTCGTCGATGGCCAGCCCGCGCAGAAAGGCCCAGCGGGCGCGATTGACCGACACACAGAGAAACGCGGCCACCGCGTCGCCCTCCAGCGCCACGGTGCAGGCTCCGCTGGCCAGCAACTGCGGCAGATCTTCCGGCCCGAACGCGACGAAGCTGCGGCGAGAGCTGTCGAGCAGACGCCGGATGCGCGCTTGGTCAAATACTCGACTGTTGTGTTTTGGAATCATAAAACCAACCCAGCAGTAGACTGGGGTAGTTGTTTGGAGAAT
>JACSRL010000670.1 GCA_014879765.1 Anaerolinea sp.
CCCGGCCTGCTGGTCATGGTGCATGAGCTGCCGGAGGGAATGGGCGTGCAGGTGACGGCCATCAACTTCAGCGCGGCGCCGGTGGACGAGGTGGTGCGACTGAAGCATGTGCCGCCGGGTCAGGCGATCGACATGTTTACCGAAGAGGCGGAGGGAGAGCCAGACGCCGATGGTAGCCTGTGCATCCGGTTGGATGGCTACAGCGGCAAGTCGTATTTGATTGCACCCGCAACCGCAAGCTGATCTGTGTCTTTCTTACCGCTGACCGTTCAGAGCAGCTTGCTGGGCCGTGGAACTGATGCTACAATGCCCTCACAAGGTCGAAAGTGCCCACGTCGTGATAAGGCATCTATGGAGAAGGACAATGGATAGCACTGCACGTTATCTGGCTAGTGTATACGACAAGCTACCGCCCGATGATGGTCGTTTGCTTCTGCAATTCGCCGAATTCTTGATCGAAAAGCAGCCACGTGTGATCAGCGCCCGGGAAGCACGCCGTCAGGCGAGTGTATGGTTAGTGCGTGAGGTAGGCAACCTGCTGATGGGAGGGCAACCTGAATTTGTGCCTGGCGATCAACCGGCGTGGCAAGTGCCGATTATTGTAGCTGGCCGCCCCGATCAGCCGGCCGGCAGCATTCTTGTCGACGCGCGCAGCGGCGAACTTCTGGTCAACGAATCTACCCCTGGTCAGATACTCAGCCATGTCCAACTTGCTGTTAGCCTTAGCCTGGTATGAGATGGGGAATACCTGGGCGCAAGTGGCCGGCCAGTCCTCTTAGGCTGGCGGCGCAGGCGAAGACTCGAAGGCCGAAATGCCTATGTCCGTCTTGAAGACCACTACGGCTAAAATCGACGAGCGCCCGGCGTCGCTGATGGAGACGTCCCGACGTAAACTGTTCTAACAACTGCTGGATGTTGAGCGATGAACAGGATTCAGTTCGGTTTCACGATGCCCGCCGATCAGCTTGACAAGACCCGGCGAGCCACGTTTGTCGAGGACCTCGACCGCGCCCTGTCGCTGATCAGCGGGCATTTCGATTCGGCCTGGATCATTGACCATCTGCAATTTGACGACGCCGATGTCCTGGAGAGCTTCACCGCGCTGGCTTTCATGGCCGCGCGCCATCCCCAGCTTATGTTCGGCCATACGGTGCTCTGCCAGTCCTTTCGCAACCCGGCGCTGCTGGCCAAGATGGCGGCGACTTTGCAGTTCCTCAGCGGCGGGCGTTTCATTCTGGGCCTCGGCGCGGGCTGGCACGAAGAGGAATACCGGGCCTATGGCTACGATTTCCCGCCTGCCCCCGTGCGAGTCGAGCAGCTCGATGAGACGTTGCAGATCGTCAAGGCGCTGTGGACGGATGAGCGGGCCACCGTTCGCGGCCGGCATTTCCAGGTGGAGGGCGCCATCTGCCAGCCCAGGCCCGATCCAAGACCGCCGATTATGGTGGGTGCGTTCAAACCGAAGATGCTGCGCCTGACGGCCAGGCACGCCGACTGGTGGAACGTCTCATCGACCGGCGCGAAAACGTACCGGCGCATGGTCCAAGAGATGGAGCGGGCCTGCGCCGATGTGGGACGCGACCCGGCAACGGTCCGGCGGACGTGGAGCGGCGGCTGCGCGTGCGCGCCGACACACGCGGAAGCGTTGCGCCTGGCCGGCGATCGCAGGAGCGCTGACAGCGACGAGGATTTCGACTTCGTCGGCACGCCGCAGCAGGTGCTCGATCAGATGCAGCCTTTCGTCGATCTGGGGGTGGATTATTTCATGCTCGACTGCGGTGGTTTCCCCGAACTGACTACGCTTGAACTGCTGGTGAGCGAGGTGCTGCCCGCATGGAACAGAGGAGGATGATGGACTATCAAGGGCTTGGTGACAGAGTGCGATACCCATTTGTGATCTTCGATTGGGGCGACACCCTCATGAAGGACGATCCCCAGGCAAAGACTCCCATGGTGCAATGGCCGGTCGTTGAGGCGGTGGATGGAGCGGAAGAAGTCCTGAGCGTCATTCATGCCCAGAGAACGGTTATTCTGGCTACCAACGCTGTGCAGTCAGATGAAACGGATATTCGACGCGCGCTGCAGAGAGTAAACCTTGATGAGTACGTGGACCACATTTTTTGCTTCAGAAACACCGGCTTACGAAAACCATCGGCAGACTTTTTTCAGCATATTTTGCACAGCCTGAAAGCCCCGGCGTCAGATATGGTCATGGTGGGGGACAGTTTTGAGACCGATATTCAGGGGGCCAATCTGGCGGGCGTCATGGGCGTCTGGCTAAACAGGCATGACACGGAAGTACGGGTCGGAGAACAGCACACCACGATACACCATTTGCGTGAGTTGCCCCATTTCTTGGCGCAAGTGGCGTAGGAACCCCACCCTATAAGGCAGGAATTACGCAGGGCGTTGGTCGAGTTTACCGCGCAGGGGGTAGTGTATCACATTCGGTTGAAATTCAGCTTGCCAAGGCCTAACAGCTAGTATAAGATAGCCTTTGAAGTACCACGATTAGGCTATGAAGGAGTATGCGATGTATCCAATTCCCCAAATGGCGCCTATCTCTGATCTGAAGCATCGTCATCTGGAGGTGTTCAAACGCCTGAAGGAGGGGCCGGTCGTGTTGGCCAACCGCAGCCAGCCGGCGGCCGTGTTGGTATTGCCTGAGCGATGGAATGCCATCGTCGAGTACATCGACGACCTGGAATGCAGCATTGAAGCCCTCAAGACCGAGTTGGCCGTTGCCAGGGGCGAGGATGAATTCGAGCGCTTGACGCCACAAGAGATCGAAAACTGGCTCGGCGGCGATGATCTACCAGATTGACATCTCCAAGCGAACACGGCGGGAGATCGAGCAGTTGCCGGGCCACATGCGCCAGCGAATCAAGCGCGCGATCGCCCAACTGGCCTTCGATCCCCGTCCCACCCATGCGGTTGAGTTGCGCGGTCCACTGAAGGATCGCTACAAGATCGTGCTTGACACATACCGCATCGTGTACTGGATACAGGATGACATCGCCATCGTTCAGGTGCTGAAGGCCGGCAAGAAGACGCCGGGCTTCTACGACGATCTATGATTGGCCCCACCCGCTTCGACCGGGTAACACAGCTGGTCGATGGCAGTTCACCCCTTCCGCAACTGCGCTGGCTGTGGAACGACCGGACTCGCAACGACGGCTATCAGGGCAAGATCGCAGTCAATAGCCACTGACTTCGAGCCCTCACAAAGACAACCGGGACATGACCAGCATGTCCCGGTTGTTTCTTTATGCCGTCGAACGCTGTTTTGATCAGCAGGATCTCGTTGACGCCAAAGCGAGCCTTCAACACGCCGGCGATGCCGCCCCAGGCTGCGCCAGCCAGCACACCTGCCAAGAGAACCCCCAAGGGTCTGGCAGTGAACTCAGCTATACCCCTCACTGAAGATGTCGATCATCAGCTTGGGATCGCCCAGCGGGTAGAGGATCGGGCAGGTGCAGCCGTGGTCG
>JACSRL010000604.1 GCA_014879765.1 Anaerolinea sp.
GGTTCGCATCTGAGGCCCGGTTCGCATCTGAGGCCCGGTTCGCATCTGAGGCCCGGTTCGCATCTGAGGATGCGAACTCCGCGTGGAGCTCCGTGTGGAGCTTCGTGTGGAGCTCCGCGTGGAGCTCCGTGTGGAGCTTCGTGTGGAGCTTCGTGTGGAGCTTCGTGTGGAGTTCCGTGTGGAGTTCCGTGTGGAGTTCCGTGTGGGGCTCCGCGTGGGGCTCCGCGTGGAGCTCCGCGTGGAGCTCCGCGTGGGGCTCCGCGTGGGGCTCCGCGTGGGGCTCCGCGTGGAGCGAGATGGGCGTCGTACTAGCACTCGTGGCCGTGCAGCGCCTCCAGCAGGCGGCGATAGGTCTGATCCAACGACTCTGGAATGGTGCGCGTCATGCCGACGGTGGACATGAAGCTGGTGTCGCCGTTCCAGCGCGGCACCACGTGGATGTGGACGTGAGCCTCGATGCCGGCGCCGGCAGCCTTGCCCAGGTTGGCGCCGATGTTGAAGCCCTGCGGCTGCATCACCTGCCGCAGCGCCGCCAGGCCGCGGTTGACCAGCAGCATCATCTCAGTCAGCGTCTCGGCCGGCAGATTCTCCAGGCTTGGCGCGTGCATGTATGGCGCCACCAACAGGTGGCCGTTGGTGTAGGGGTAGCGATTCAGGGCAATGAAGGCGGTCTGGCCGCGCAGCAAGACGTGTTCGGCCTCGTCGTTGCCGCAGGCCAGCTTGTCACAGAACACACAGCCAGGTGTTTTGGGGGCCATGATGTATTCCATGCGCCAGGGTGACCAGATCAATTCCACGCGCTGTGTCCTGTCATGTTCACTCGTGGCATTAGAAACCGGGTTGTAACCGCTCAGGCGCCCGGCACTTTTGAGGCGATTTGCAGACAGAATCACCGACGACGACGTTGCTGCAAACGCAGATTCAAGTGCCTGGCACCTGTGGCTGAGCAGTTACGTTCACTCGACGAAGTCTTTGCGCAAGCAGCTCACAAGCTCCGTGGGGCCTGCTCCGGCGTCTGGCGCGATAGTGTACCAGAAAGGCGCGTCTGCGTCAAGTGCCGCCGGTCGCGCCCGCCGCGCGGCGTGACCGGTGAGATTGCCAAGGCATTGGAATCGAAGTACAATGACGACAACTGACCCATTCAACAATCAGGTGGCCAGATCAACCTGCGAAGGAGCGCTTGTGGTGCGATCTCATCAGATACAGAGTCTTGGCGTGTTCAGCAGCGGCGGCGATTCGCAAGGGATGAACGCCGCGCTGCGCGGCGTGGTGCGCGCGGCGCTCAACGCAGGCGTGGATATCTACGCCATCTACGAAGGCTACGAGGGCATGGTGCAGGGCGGCGACTTCATCCGCAAGATGGGCTGGGACGATGTCGGCGGCATCCTGCATCGGGGCGGCACCATCATCGGCTCGGCGCGCTCAGCATCTTTTCGCACTCTGGAGGGCCGCCTGGCGGCCGCCTATAACCTGATCACCCGGGATATCGACGGTCTGGTCTGCATCGGCGGCGATGGCAGCCTGACCGGCGCGAACATCTTTCGCCAGGAATGGCCGGAGCTGGTGCGCACCCTGGTGGCCAGCGGCCGGATCAGCCAGGAGATGGCCGACGCTCACCCCTTCATGGCCATCGCCGGCCTGGTCGGCTCCATCGACAACGACATGTTCGGCACCGACATGACCATCGGCGCCGACACCGCGCTGCACCGCATCGTCGAAGCGGTCGACTCCATTGCCAGCACCGCGGCCAGCCACCAGCGCTCCTTCGTGGTGGAGGTCATGGGGCGCCACGCCGGCTATCTGGCGCTGATGAGCGGCCTGGCCACCGGCGCCGACTGGGTTTTTATCCCGGAAAGCCCGCCGGAGGATGGCTGGGAGGAACAGATGTGCCACATCATCCAGGCCGGGCGGGCGCGCGGGCGGCGGCACAACATCGTCATCGTGGCCGAGGGCGCCATCGACCGTCACGGCCAGGAGATCAGCAGCAACTACGTTCAGCAGGTGCTCACCGAGCGGCTGGGCGAGGACACGCGGGTCACCATCCTGGGGCACGTCCAGCGCGGCGGTGCGCCCAGCGCCTTCGATCGCAACATGAGCACCCTGCTGGGGGTCGAGGCGGTGCGCGAGATTCTCGCCTCCGGCCCGCAGGCTGCGCCGCGCCTGATCGGCCTGCGCAACAATCAGGTGTCCCGCACCCCGCTGATGGAAAACGTCGAGGAAACCCGCCAGGTGGCGGCGCACATCAAGGCGGGCAACTTCGAACAGGCCATGCAGATGCGCGGCCGCGGCTTTGTCGAATCGTTCGAAATCCTCAGGATCATGGTGCAGGCCACGCCGCAGCCCCCCGAGGGGGACTATCGCGCACAGCGTCTGGCCGTGATGCACATGGGCGGGCCGGCGCCGGGCATGAACACAGCCGTGCGCGCCGCGGTGCGCATCGGCCTGGACCAGGGACACACCATGCTGGCTGTGCGCAACGGACTCAACGGCCTGCTGACCGGTCAGGTGAGCGAGCTGGGCTGGATGAGCGTCCACGGCTACGTGAGCCGCGGCGGCGCCGAGCTGGGCACCAGCCGCCGCCTGCCCAGCGAGCAGGAATATGCCCGCATCGCCGCGACCCTGGAGCAGCAGCGGGTGGATGGGCTGCTGCTGATCGGCGGCTGGGTGGGCTATGAGTTCGCCTATGAGCTGCGCCGCCGCCGTGACCGCTACCCCGCCTTCGCCATCCCCATGGTCTGCCTGCCGGCCACCATCAACAACGACCTGCCCGGCACGGAGATGACCATCGGCTCAGACACGGCGCTGAATACCATCATCAGCAACGTGGACAAGGTCAAGGAATCGGCTGTGGCCTCGCATCGGGTCTACGTGGTGGAGGTCATGGGACGCGACTGCGGCTATCTGGCCATGATGAGCGGCCTGGCCACCGGCGCCGAACGGGTCTACCTGCCTGAGGATGGCATCACCCTGGCGGAGCTGCAGCGCGATGTGGCCGATCTGTGCGCGGGTTTCCAAGAGGGCAAACGGCTGGGCCTGATGATCCGCAGCGAGAAGGCCGATCCCTTTTACACCACCGGTTTTCTGGTGACGTTGTTCGAAAAGGAAGGGGGCGACCTGTTCGACGTGCGCCAGACCATCCTGGGACACACGCAGCAGGGCGGCAGCCCCACCCCCTATGACCGCATCCAGGCCAACCGGCTGGCAGCCCGCGCGCTGCAGCGCCTGGCAGATCTGGCCAGCAACGACGATCCCCAGACGCTGTGCATCGGCCGGGTGGAGGGCCAGATCGCCTTCACCGATCTGGCCAATCTACCGGAGCTGGTGGAGCCGAATGTGCATCGGCCGCGCGTGGAGCAGTGGCTTGGATTGAAGGAAATCGCCCATCTGATGTCGGTCAATGAAAGCCGCGGGGCTCGGTCGGAGACCGGCCCAAGCGGTTGAGTGGCTGCGGGGCTCGGTCGGAGACCGGCCCAAG
>JACSRL010000144.1 GCA_014879765.1 Anaerolinea sp.
TCTGGCCGGTCTCCGACCGAGCCAGCAACCTATTACCGCTCTGGCCGGTCTCCGACCGAGCCAGCAACCGATCAAGGTTATAACCACTGGCGCGCCGCCAGTGGCGGGGAAAGTCGCGGCGGATGGCATCGCCGTATTGCGCCAGGATGCGCTGCAGTTCAGCCGCCAGCGGCGCCGCGCCGGCCGGCGGCCGCTGGAAGAAATGCTCGTCGAAGCGGACGGTCTGGCCGCCGGCCAGCACCCCCTCCACGGCCAGCACGCTGTCGGCCATCATGCCGTAGAGGATCGAATGCGCGCCGGCGCCGTTGTTGCCCACCGTGCCGCCCACGGTGGCGCGGTTGCCGCTGGCCGGGTCAGGGCCCAGCATCAGGCCATGTGGCCGCAGCGCGGCGTTCAGCTCATCCAGCACCACGCCCGGCTGGCAGCGCACCCATCGCTCCTCGGGGTTGATCTCGAGAACCCGGTTCAGGTGACGGGTGGTGTCCACCACCACCGCCTGGCCCACCGTCTGGCCGGCCAGGCTGGTGCCCGCGCCGCGCGGCAGCACCGGCGCGCCCTGCCGGCCGCAGACGGTGATGGTCGCGATCACCTCCTCCACGCTGGCCGGGATCACCACGCCGATAGGTTCGATCTGATAGATGCTGGCGTCGGTGCTGTAGAGCACGCGATGCTTGCGGTCAAAACGCACGTCGCCCACGCCCGCGCGGCGCAGGTCGTCGGCCAGGGAACGCAAAAAGGGTAGGGGCATGATGAAATCTCCGAAGGGCAGTGACCGGCTGGTCGCAGCGATAAGCAAAGAGTCGAGACATCCCCATGTCTCTCTCACATTGTACCTACATCGTCCCCAAATCAAAACCCCGCCAGAAAACGGACCGCATCCTGCAGCCAGTGAAACGCGACGGCCGACTCGAGACCGCGATGCCGGGCCAGAAGCAGCGGCGGCAGCCCCCAGAAGATCGCCAACACCGCGCCCATGCCCAAAGCGGTCAACGGCGATTGCAGGAACAGATCGTCGAAATGGGCAAAGTTGTGGACCAGCAGCGCGATCACCCCCGCCAGCCAGACCGACGATCGGGGCAGTGAGCGGCGCAGCAGCAGCCAGAGCAGCCCCCACAGGGCGAAGCGGTAGATAACTTCCTCGACGACCGCGGGCTGAAGCGCATCCAGCAGGGCCGCGATGGGACGCTGCCAGTCAAGCGGATCGCCCTGCGTCAACCGCAGGGCGAAAACGTTCAGAATCGCCAGCGGCAATCCAACGGCCAGGCCGAGCAGCACGCCTCGGCCGGCGCTTCGCCACTCCCCATTGGCCAAGTGAAACTGCACCGGCCCGCCCTGGCGCATGATCGCCAGCCCGCCCAGCGCAGCCAGGGCGGTCAAGAGCCCGCGCAACAGGGCCTGCCCCGACGCGCTTCTGACCAGTCCAAGGAACGGGAAGGGCGAGAAGAGCGTGGCGAACAGCATCCCGACGCCGACCGCCGCGCCCATGGTCGACGCAACCAGCCAATCGCTCCGCCGCAAACAGCGATGGCTTTGCAGCAGCACCGCCAGCGCGCCGGCAATGGTCAGCGTATCGAACAGCTCAAAGGTGCGCGGCATGGCGATTCGCTCAGCCAGGATTGCGCGCGCGGCGAAGATGGCCAGAACGGCCAGAATGAGCAGGATCAGGGTTGAATATCGGTTCTTCATGGTAGGGTTATGAAGCTGCCGCGTCCTTCAAGTAGCGGTCAAAGAGTTCGAGACAGGCCTGGTTGACTGCCCGCAGGTACCCCGCGCGGCCCTGAGTGGGCGGTCCACCTTCCAAGAGCCTCGTCAGCAGCGGGCTGGCCAGCGCCAGGTCGGTCAGGGAGAAGTGTCCCGCGCCGGGCAGATGCAGGCTGATGGCAGTCCCCGATGCGTCGGAGAGCAGCGCGGCGTTGCGGGCATATTGAGGCCACTCGGCGAGATGGCTCCAGGAGCTGTCCGAGTAGATGTTCAGAACCGGCGCGGGATAGGCTGCATCGAGCCAGAGGAATTCGCCCTTTTCCACGCCGATGATATCGTACAGGAAGGGCGCTTCCAGCGCGATCACCGCGTCGATGTCGTCGCGTTGCCGCGGCATCGCCAGCGCCGCCGAGCCGCCTAGCGAATGCCCCATGACGCCAATTTTGGCGCCATCCACCAGCACGTAGACGCCGCCCGCGCCGCCCGCGCCGCCCGCGGCTTTTGCCAGGATGGTATCGATCACGAAGTTGATGTCGTCCGTGCGCGCCGCCATCCATTTCTGGTAATAGCGGTAGCTCTGTTGCCTGTCGGTCTTGGCGTCTTCTCGCTGGAGCTCGCCGAAATATTCCCGGCTCACAATCGTTGTGCGCCCATCTTCGCCTCTCGTCCATAAAGTGTGGGTTGGATGTCCGATGGAGGCAACCACATAGCCGTGGCTCGCCAGCTCGAAGAACAGGGACTCGTTGCTCGTCTCCGTGCCCAGCCCGCCGTGCGAGAACACGACCAGCGGGAACCTCTCGCCGCGGGGCGCAGCCTGCGGATACCAGAACGCCACATTGACCCTGCGCTTCGCTCCCGTGTCGGAATACTGCTCGACCCGGCTTTCGTCGGTGTAGGTCGCGCGCGCCGTGGCCACTGCGTGGGGTCCCGTCGCAGGCAATGGCTGATAGGGCGGGAACACCAGGAGGGGTGTCGCCAGAAGAATGATCACACCCAGGATCAGGCCGAGGCGGCGAAGCGTGCGCCCGTTCATTGTACTTTTACTCCATGTGGCCGTCGACGAACTGACGGCGATATCCGAAGCGGATCGGTGATGGTATTTCCTGCGTTGGAACGATGGAATCGTTGCTCACGATGGCAGTTTACAGAAAATACTCTCCGGGCGCATCCGCTTGTTGAGGGGTTTCGAGGCTGTGCTTTGAGCCAGTCCGGGGCTGATCATTTGACCAGGTTTCGGGACCGCGCCGCGGATACCCACGGCGCGGCAGGTCTTGCGTTCAGCGCGGGTAGGTCTCGGCCAGGACGGTGTCGGTCATCAGGCGGTGAAACAGCCCGGCCTCCTCCCAGATCATGCCGTGCCCCGAGTTCTCGAAGAAGACCAACTGCTTGGCCGGCGCTTCGAGCAGGTTGAAGTACTCCTCAGGGATCGGCGATGGGTTGTTCATGTCGTATCGCCCCAGCACCATGTAGACCGGCAGGTCGAGGCGGGCGGCGTCCACGCGCAAGTCCATCTCCTGCAACTGCGGGTAGACCGCGTTGAAGGTGGTCATCAGCCCCAGCAGGTAGTAAACCCGGTCGAGCCAGCCGTATTCGGGCTGCTTGAGCATCAGCATGATGGCGTCCCCCTCGCGACGGTAGGTCTCGTCCCGGATGTTGGGCACTTCGAAGAGCTGATACTCGCGGCCGAACAGCCTGGCGTAGGGCCCGATGGGGTCTTTGCCGAGGTAGGGCGGCGGGCCCTGGGTTTCCAGCGTCTCGACGAAGGCGGC
>JACSRL010000672.1 GCA_014879765.1 Anaerolinea sp.
CCGCCGGCGGGCCAAACGTTGGTTTCGATACGCCGCAGACGGCTACTCAACCAACGTTTGGCCCGCCGGATCGTTGTTTTAATGAATGCTCTTGGGATCCAGCGCGTCGCGCAGCCCGTCGCCGATGAAATTGATGCTCAGCACCGCCAGGGCGATCATCAGGCCGGGCGGCACCCACATCCAGGGCATGTCCTGCAAGATGTTCAGGCTCTGAGCATCGCGCAGCATGTTGCCCCAACTGGGGGTCGGCGCCTGCACACCCAGCCCCAGAAAGGAGAGGGAGGCCTCCAACAGGATGATGTTGGCCACGCCGATGGTGAGCGCCACGGCGATGGAGCTGACGGTGTTGGGGAAGATGTGCTTGAAGACGATCTGGCCGCGCGTGACGCCGATGCTGCGGGCCGCGCGCACGAACTGCTGCTCGCGCAGGGTCAAAAACTGGCCGCGCACCAGGCGGGCAATGGAGGGCCAGGTCAGCAGGCCGATCACCAGCATGGCGTTGTAGACGCTGGGCCCCAGCGCGGCCGCCACCGTGATGATGATGACCAGCGAGGGGAAGGTCATGAACACGTCGGTGACGCGCATCAGGGTCATGTCGACCTTGCCGCCGGCATAGCCGGCGATGCTGCCGACGATGATGCCGACGACCATGGAGATGGCGACCGCCACGATGCCCACCGACAGTGAGATGCGACCGGCGTAGAAGACGCGGGTCAGCACGTCGCGGCCGGTGCCGTCGGTGCCCAGCCAGTGCTCGGCGCTGGGCGGCTGGCGAATGGCGCGCAGGTCGATTTCGGTGGGCGAGTGGGGCGTCAACAGCGGCGCGGCCACGGAGACGAAGATCAGCAGGCTCAGCGTGATCAGCCCGAACATAGCCAGCTTGTGGCGGAAGAAGCGTTTGCGGGCCTTGCCCCAAAGGCTTTCCGGCTTGTCTGCGCCCAGATCAATGGCTTTCGCGGTGGTGGTCATCATGGCACTCTCCTACAGGCGGGAAAACCCTGTTTCTATTCGTAGCGGATGCGCGGGTCGGCAAAGGAATAGGTCACGTCGGTCACCAGGTTGGCCAGCAGCACGACGAAGGCGGAGATCAGCACGTAGCCCATGATCACCGGCGAATCGCGCAGTGCGATGGCGTTGATGAACATCATGCCGATGCCCGGCCACTGGAAGATGGTTTCGATGATCACCGAGCCGGCAAAGAGCACGGTGAGGTTGATGCCGATCACGGTGATCACCGGGATCAAGGCGTTGCGCAGGATGTGACGCACCGTCACCACCCGCTCGGTCATGCCCTTGGCCCGGGCCGTGCGCACGTAGTCCTCGTTGATGACCTCCAGCACGCTGGCGCGGGTGTAGCGCATGAAGACCGAGGTGCGCACCAGCGCCAGCGCCAAGGCCGGCAGGAAGAGGTGGCGCAGGTTGTCGCTCCAGGAGAACTCCGTGCCGGCGGTGACCATGCCTGAGGTGGGGAACCACTTAAGGGTCAGGGCAAACACGAAGATCAGGATCATGCCCAGAAAGAAATCGGGGATCGAGATGCCGGTGAAGCCGAAGAGCGTCAGGCTGTAGTCCAGCGGGGAATACTGCCGGAGGGCGGAAACGGTGCCCAGAAAGACGCCCAGAATGACCGCGATGATCAGTGAAAGGCCCATCAGCTCCAGGGTGGCGGGGATGCGGGTCAGGATCATCTGGCCCACCGGCTCGCCGGTCTGGAAAGAGTAGCCCAGGCTGCCCTTCATCAGGTTGCCCAGCCAGCGCCCATACTGCTCGTGGAGCGGCAGGTCCAGGCCAAGCTGGCCCTGGCGCAGTTTGATCAGGTCTGCTTCCAGGGGCGAGTCGGAGGAGATCATCGCCATCACGGCATCGCCAGGCATCATATTGGCCAGCAGGAAGACGATGACCGTGATCACCAGAATGATGGGCAGGCTGATGAGAATTCGGCGCAGGATATAGGTCGACATGGCGCAACTCTCCGTCGGACAGGTGGGGTGAGGAGGCTCGCGGCGAGGGGGAGTGCTCGCCGCGAGCCAGCCTCATACGACAGGACTATTCAGTGTACCAGGTGTGGATTTCGTTGTAGATCGGGATGTCGAACATCAGCAGCGGCTGCTCGGCGAAGTGCTGGCCCAGGCCGACGATGCGCTTGTTGAAGCCCATGGGGCGCACCTCGTACCACAGCCAGATCTTGGGCAGTTCCTGGTTCAGGATGGTGCTGATCTCGTGGTAGAAGGGGGCGCGTGCCTCGCGTTCGGCCACGCTGACGCCCTGGGTGAAGAGCTCGTCCACCTGCTCGTTGCAGTAGCCCATGGCGCGCTGCGTGCCGCACTTGGTGATCAGGGCGCCGATGGAAGGATCAAGGCCCTGGCCGTTGGCGCCGTAGCCGATCTGGAAGGTGCCATCGACGATGGCCTGGTTGAAGCCGGCGCCGTCCACCAGCCGCGGCTCGACGGTGACGCCCACGGCCCCCAGATAGGCCTGGATCGCGACCACGATGTCCTTGTTGACCTGGTCGTTGTAGTAGTAGAGGAAGTCCAGCTTGCGGGAGGAATCCCAGCCGGCGGCCTTCAGCAGTTCGGCGGCCTTCGCAGGATCATAGGGGTACGTCTCCAGGTCAGCGGGGCGAGCCCATTCGGCCGGGAACATGGTGTTGGAGATCTTGCCGTAGTTCATGCGCACGGTCTCCATGATGGTCTCGCGGTCGATGGCGTACATCAGCGCCTGGCGCACTTCCGGCTTGGCGAAGTCGGGATCGGTCAGGTTGAGGAACAGGAAGGTGGGCAGACCAGCGTCCATGTTGCCCAACACGGTCAGGTGGTTCATAGCCTCGAAACGCTGCACCTGGTCCAGCGGAATGCCGCCGCCCTCGTAGGGGGTAGCGTCCAGCTCGCCCGCTTCCAGCGCGTTGAGGATCGCGGTGGTGTCGGCGTAGATCTGGAAGACGATCTTGTCCAGCTTGGGCTTGCCCAGGAAGTAGTTCTCGTTGGCCACGCCCTCGATGTATTGGTCATCGACGAACTTGGTCATGACGAAGGGGCCGGTGCCGACCATCTTCTTCCAGTAGCCGTTGGTGCGCAGTTGATCGGCCGGCACGCTGCCCAGGATGTGCTCCGGCAGGATGCTGATGGAGATCTGCTGCAGATCGACCCACAGCGGTGAGGGGGTCTTCAGCTCGACGCGCACGGTCATGTCGTCGACCTTGGTCACGCCGGCCAGCTCGGTGGCGGTGCCCGCCTGGAACTCGTCGTAGCCCACGATGTCGGCCAACTTGGAGGCGTAGGTGGAGCCCACGGCCGGGTTGGCGAAGGTGTTGAAGGTGTAGACCACGTCATCGGCGGTGAAAGGCTCGCCGTCGTGCCAGGTGACGCCCTCGCGCAGGTGGAAGACGAAGGCCTTGCCGCCCTCTTCCATCTCCCAGCTCTCGGCCAGCAGCGGCTCGACGCCGTCGGCCGTCCACTTGACCTG
>JACSRL010000675.1 GCA_014879765.1 Anaerolinea sp.
GGGCGTCCCGCCCGGCCCAACTCAACGACGATCACAGGGCGTCCCGCCCGGCCCAACTCAACGACGATCGCAAGGGCGTCCCGCCCGACCCGGCGTGGACGCCCGAATGATCCTTGGAATGCGGCCGCGCTGCCAGGCGGAGACTCCGGCCAGATTGACAGTCCCCGTAAGTTGGGCTAGAATTGAGCTATGCACCAAGATGCTTCAGCGGACTTCCGCTTGATGCACATACCTGCCCCCGTAGCTCAGCGGACAGAGCAGCAGACTTCTAATCTGACGGTCGCAGGTTCGATTCCTGCCGGGGGTGCACAAAAGAGAGCCAGAAATCATGGTCAGTGATTTCTGGCTCTTGCTTTATCGCCGCAGGATGAAGTAGTAGAGCAGCACCAGGCCGATGATCGTGGCCACGGCCAGCACCACCTTGAACAGCGGCTTCTGGGTCTTGTGGTGGAAGAGGAACATCCCCAGCCAGCCGCCGATGAAGCCGCCGATCAGCGCCAGCCCGTGCAGCACCATCTCCGGCACGCGCCAGCCGTTCAGCTTGGCCTGCGCCTTGTCGATGCCGTAGAGGATAAAGAGCGCCACCGACCAGCCCAGCAGCCAGTCGATGTACCAGTTCAGCTCGGTGAGGAAAAGCAGCGCGATGATGACGCCGATGCCCAGCGCCACCGCGCCGATGGCATAGGCCCGATTGCGCGGGTCTCTCTGTTTGGTCATAGTGACTCCCAACTCAACTCAGCCATGCACCTGGTGCAGCAGCCCTTGCACCAGCGCGGCCGGCGCGGCCGGCAGGCCGTCGCCCATGAATTCCAGCAGATCGACCAACGGAACCTGCGCCAGGAAGACCATCGCCGCTGCTTCCTCCGCCGCGCGCTCCTCGCCATCAGAGCCGACGCTGGCCGCCATGGCCGCCATGGCCTGCTGGTAGATCGGCTCCAGCGCCGCGCGGCCAGCCGGATCCTCCAGCCATTCGCTCAGGGTGGACATAGGCCCCAGCAGCGAGGGCAGCGCCGCGGTCGATTGCAGCGTCACCCGCACCGCGCCGCGCAGATCGGCCGACGACGCGCCCACCAGGATGTTGAACTCGCCGGCCTCCGCCACCCAGCGGCCATAGCCAGGGTGGAAGAAGGCAAAGGCGCGAAAGTCCAGCGGGATCGCCACGGTCTGGGTTTCGCCCGGCTGCAGCGCTACCTTGGCAAAGCCTTTCAGTTCCTTGGGCGGCCGCTGCACGCTGGCTGCACAGTCGTGGACGTACACCTGCGCGATCTCCTGGCCGGCCACCGCGCCGGTGTTGGTCACCTCGAACGCCACCACCAGGCCATCGACATCGCGGAAGGTCTGGCTGGACACCCGCGGCGCGCTGTACTGGAACGTGGTGTAGCTCAGGCCGTGGCCAAAGGGGAAGAGCACCGGTTGCTCACGCGCGTCATAGCCGCGATAGCCGATGAAGACCCCCTCGCCGTAGCGCACCTTGCCCCCCTCGCCGGGATAGTTGAGGTAGGCCGGTGTGTCGGCCAGGCGCAGGGGGAAGGTTTCGGCCAGCTTGCCTGAGGGGTTGACCACGCCGAAGAGCAGATCGGCGATGGCCCCGCCGCCGGCCTGGCCCATCATCCACCCCTCCAACACCGCGGCCGCGCCGTCGATCCAGTCGCTCATGGCGATGGCCGAGCCGTTGTTGAGGATGACCACGCTGCGCGGCTGGGCCGCGGTGACGGCCTGGATCAGCGCCACCTGATGCCTGGTCAGCTCCAGATCGGCCCGGTCGTAGCCCTCGGACTCCTTGAAGGTGGGCAGGGCCACGTAGAGCAACGCCACATCGGCCGCCTGGGCTGCTGCCACCGCCTCGGCGATCAAGGCTGGCTGGCTGCTGTCGTCCTCGGGATAGCCGGCGCAGAAGGTGATCTGGGCATCGCCGGCCAGCAGGGCCAGCTCGTCCAGGGGGACGTCGACGCGGGTCGCGTTGATGTGCGAGCTGCCGCCCCCTTGGAAGTGCGCCTGCCGCGCGGCCCGACCGATGACGGCGATGCGACCTCCCTGGGCCAGCGGCAGGATGCCATCGTTCTTGAGCAGCACCATGCTGTCGGCCGCGATCTGGCGGGCCAGCGCGTGGTGGCTGGCCGCATCGAAGCCCGCGCCTTTGGGGGTCTCAGCCGCCCTGAAGACGATGCGCAGAATGCGGCGCACCGCCTCGTCCAGCGTCGCCTCTGCCAGCTCGCCCAGCGCCACTGCGTCGATCACAGCCTGGACGCGGCGCGGCCGCGGGCCGGGCATCTCCAGGTCCAGACCGGCCTGCAGCGCGGCCACCCGGTCGTGTACCGCGGTCCAGTCGGAGACCACGAAGCCCTCGAAGCCCCATTCGTCTCTGAGGATATCGGTCAGCAGCCAGCGGTCTTCCGAGGCATAGACGCCGTTGATGCGGTTGTAGGAGCACATCACTGTCCAGGGCTGGGCGCGTGTGACCGCAGCCTCGAAGGCCGGCAGGTAGATCTCGCGCAGGGTGCGCTGGTCCACCTCTGCGCTGATGGTCATGCGCTGCTCTTCCTGGTTGTTGGCGGCGTAATGCTTGAGCGATGTGCCCACGCCACGGCTCTGGATGCCGTCGATCAGGCTGACGGCCAGCTCGCCGGCCAGGTAGGGGTCCTCGGAGAAGTACTCGAAGTTACGGCCGCACACCGGCGTGCGCTTCATGTTGACGCCCGGTCCCAACAGCACGTCCACGCCCAGGGCGATGGCTTCTGCGGCCAAGGCCTGGCCCATGCGCTGCAAGAGCGTGCGATCCCAGGAGCAGGCGGTGGCCGACGCGGTGGGAAAGCAGGTGGCCGGCAGCGCGCCGATGGCCATGGAGGCCGCGTCGGGCACGCGGCGCACGCCATGCGGCCCGTCGGCCACGAAGAGCTCCGGCACGGCCAGCCGCTCCACCGGCGTCGTCGTCCACGCCGTCGCGCCGGTACACAGCGCCGCCTTCTCCGGCAAAGTCATCTGTGCGATGATCGCTTCAATCTGAGGCATAATGCTTGATCCTTTTCAGGCGTTGATCTGTAATCGCAGGTTTTGGCCAGTCTTTGTCAAAAACCTGCTCTGGCCGGTCTCCGACCAAGCCACCTGCTCTGGCCGGTCTCCGACCGAGCCACTTGCTCTGGTCGGTCTCCGACCGAGTCACCTGCTCTGGCCGGTCTCCGACCGAGCCACTTGCTCTGGCCGGTCTCCGACCGAGCCACCTGCTCTGGCCGGTCTCCGACCGAGCCAGTCGACGTGTGCAAGACGCAGGATGGCACGGTCGGAGACCGGCCAGAGCGGTGGACGGTGAGCGGTGGACGGTGACGGTGCAGGCTGGCACGGTCGGAGACCGGCCAGAGCGGTGGAAGGTGAGCGGTGGACGGTGACGGTGCAGGCTGGCACGGTCGGAGACCGGCCAGAGCGGTGGAAGGTGACGGCGCAGGCTGGCACGGTCGGAGA
>JACSRL010000594.1 GCA_014879765.1 Anaerolinea sp.
CATCTACGAGGAGCAGCCGGCGGCCGGCGTGCCCTGGTACCGCATCGGCGTGGATCGCTGGGTACACAGCGGCTGGGTGCGCATCCTGGCGGCTGAGCTGGCCGAGCCCAGCGCCAGCCTGGCGGCCGCGGGCACGGCCCTGCCGCTGGGTTGGGTGGTCTCCGCTTCGCTCAACGTGCGCGCCCGGCCCGGCGTCTCGCCCGACAATCCCCCCATCGACGAGGTGCTGCACAACCAACGGCTGGACATTCTGGAAACGCGCACGGTGGAGGGCGCCCGCTGGTATCGCATCGGCCAGGAACGCTGGGTGCTGGGGCAGTGGGTGGCCGCGGCCCTGCCCAAGGCGCGGCCGGGCAGCATCGGCGCCAGCCAGCGCTGGGTGGGGGTCAACCTGGCCCAGCAGACCGCGGTGGCCTACGAGGGGGATCGGCCGGTCTATGCCGCGATGGCCGCCACCGGCCTGCCGGCCACACCCACGGTGCAGGGAGTCTTCCGCACCTGGCAGCGCCTGACCAGCACCACCATGTCCGGCGGCAGCGGCAGCGGCTACTACTACCTGGAGGGGGTGACCTGGACCTGCTACTTCTACTCCGGCTATGCGCTGCACACCGCCTACTGGCACGACGCCTTCGGCCGGCCGCGCAGCCACGGCTGCGTCAACCTCAGCCCCTACGACGCCTGGTGGCTCTTCCAATGGAGCGCGCCGGGCGGCGCGAACAGCCCGGCGGTGGTTGTGTATGCGGGATGAAGCGTTGCCACTACTTACCCGCCCGATTGCCCCCCGGCTTCTGCGAGATGCGATACAGCGCATAGAGCGCGCCGCCGATGATCAGAAGCACCAGCAGGCCGGTGGTGCTCACCGCCCCGGAACGGCCTGACTTTGCCTGCTCAGGAACCGAGGTCGGCTCCGGCGCGGCGGTGGGCTGTTCGACGGTGGCTGCGGGCGCATGCGTAGCCGTGACGGCCGCGGCCGTGGACGGCGGGCTGGTGTCGGAGCCAGGCAGCGCCTGGCCGCCCGGCCCGGCCAGTTGCACCCGGCTCAGCGTGGCCGTGAAGTCGGCCGGCTGGATCACGCGCCAGGTGATGGTGGCCAGCACGCCCGATCCCTCAGGGGCCGCCTGCTCCGGCGCGCCCAAGGTGAAGCCGCCGTAGACCACCCGGCCGTTGGCGGCCTCGCGCACATCAGGCCCCAGCGGCTGCGCGCTGCGTCCCGTGCTGCTCAGAAAAGGCCCCAGCTCGATGGAATCCACCGCAAAGGCTGCCGGGTCGAAATTGACATCGAACTGGAAGCCCAGCAGGTCCTTGGTGTTTTCGACGGTGACCTCGGTGGTGAAGGTTTCCCCCTCGACGGGGACAAAGGCCACCGGCTGCAGGGTGACGGTAGTTTCCTGGGCCAGCGCCGCGGCTGCGGGCAGGGCCAGGACAGTCAACAACGCCAAGAGGAGAAGGGAACGGCTCAAGCGCATGACGGACTCCGGGGGCACGGGAAGTGGACACAAACAGGGGCAGCCGGGATGGCTGCCCCTGGTGTTGGAGGGCAAGGCAGAGAGTTAGCTCTTGCGGCGCAGCAGGGCGTAGGCCCCGCCGGCGGCGACAGCCGCCGCGCCGGCCAGCAGCGGCCAGGCCGCAGCGGCGAAGGGCGCCGCACTGCTGGAAGCAGCGTCGAGGCCGGTCATGGTGACGGCAGTAGGACTGCCGCACATGGGAGCGCCATCAGTGAGATCAGAGTCGGTAAAGAGGTATCCATCTCCTGTGCGATCAGCGAGCTGACTGACACCTGATCCGAACACATCAACGCCATCGTCCAGGTCCATAACGAACCCTTGCGCCGAACAGGAAGTTAACGTCACAGTAGCCACAAGTATATTGCTGCCGGTGACCGGATTATTGGCGATGCCCGTAGTACAAAAACCATTGATCATCACACCACGGTTACCGGCACTGCCTGGTTCACTAGGCATACCTTCGGTTACGTTGGTCGTAAAGGTGCAAGGCGACTGGGCCACGAACAATGGGCCAGCAACAATTGAGACACTCGGCAAGGGAGCTGGCACAGAGGCAGGGTAGCGGAAGTAGATATCCCAAGTCATCGCCCCGTTGCCAGGAATGCCTCCATCGGTGATGTTGTCAGCACGCAACTCAGCCGTGGTCGAGCTTGTAGTCACCCAACGCAACGTAGGTGTCCCTGGCGCCTGCGGCTCAGCCGCAGCCAGTGAAAAACTGACCAAAACTAACAGAACTACCAACAAACTAATTGCAGCGATTGATCGCTTCATGATGTAAACTACTCCTTCCTGACAGATGAGTACGGAGACTGTACTCAATCGAGCGTTTTGTCAGCGCCTCTCGTCTCAAGAAGCGATCAGTTGACGCACACCACACTCGTTGATTGGTTCAGCTTGGCAACCACAGCGGTGACATCAGAGGAATTAATCAGAGGTCCAGCTAAGCTGGTGTCATAGCGATAATTCGCACCGCAGGTTCCGCCGGTGGCTTGATTCAGCTTGGCGACCACAGCGGTGACATCAGAGGAATTAATCAGTGCGCCACCACCACTTGTATCAAACCGACTAAACACACTCACCGAGCTGCCAGTCTGCCCATCCAGCCCGATCACCGCGCCGCTGGTGTTCACCAACTGCGTCTCGGACATGGTCAGGGCGGCCGCGCCGCAGGTGGCGGTGGGCAGCAGCGCCACGGTGGCAAGCTGGCCGTTGGCCATGTTGCCGGCCGGGTTGCCCGCACCCCAGGAGTAGTCGCCGAACTTGACGGTGTCGCCGGAGACAGCCTTCAGCAGCGGTGTGCCGCCGGCCGAGGAGTTGGTGCGGCCATTGACAGCCAGATAGCTGCTGACGGTGACGCCCACGTTGGCCGGTGTGTTGTTGAAGCGACCGGCCGGCCAGGCCACCTTGGTCTCGTAGCCGCCCAGGCCCGCGCTCAGGTCGGCGATGTTGACGGGAACGTTGGCCGGGCAGCTATGGCCATTCCACACCTGCACACCGGCGCCGGTCGAGATGGTGCCAGCCTCAGGCTGCGCCTGCAGCACGGGGGCGCCAGCCGCGATGGCCAGAACACCCACCAGGGCGGCAACGACGCCCAGGCGCCGCATGAGCTTGTTTCGGTTCATCTTGTGCCTCCAAACATAGGGGTTTCAACTCGTTGTAGTTCGCAAGTGTTTGCCGATGAGGCGCATGCCACCGCGCTCTTCTCGACCGGTTCGATTATAACACGGTCCTGGCCCTTTGTAAAGTCCAGGTCGCGTATTTTATCTCCGGTCGAAAATCGAGGCTGCATCCTGATCAACAATATACCCGACACAACACCACAATCAATCAGTCAGTCGGTACAGGAAACTCAGTTGGGCTGGCCGCGCCGGCGGCGCGGCGGCGATGCAGGATAGTAACATTCACCGATTGATTTGTCAAACTCGGCGCCGCGCCTCATGTCAGCATACGCCGCAGCGCGTCCTCGTCCACCACGGCCACGCCCAGCTTCGTCGCATTCTCCAGCTTGCTGCCGGCCTTGTCGCCGGCCAGCAGATAGCTGGTCTTGCTGCTGACCGAGCCGGCCACCTTGCCGCCGTGGGCTTTGATCAACGCGGCGGCCGCCTCGCGGCTCAGGGTGGGCAGGGTGCCGGTGATGACCCAGGTCTGGCCGGCCAGCGGCTGTGGCCCGGCCTCAGCCGCGGCCCGCTCCTCGGCCAGCCGCACGCCGGCCGCGGCCAGCTTCTGCACCACCGCGCGGTTGGGGGCATGGCTGAACCACTCGTGTACCGCGGCCGCCAGCTTGGGGCCGATGCCGGGGATGGTCTCCATCTCGGCCGGATCCGCCGCCATCAGCCGCTCGACGCTGCCGAAATGGCCGGCCAGCGCCTCGGCCACCACGCCGCCCACGCCGTGGATGCCCAGCGCGGCCAGCACACGGGCCAGCGGCCGGCCCTTGGAAGCCTCCAGCGCAGCCCGCAGGTTGGCGACCCGCTTCTCGCCGTAGCCCTCCAGCGCCACGATCTCCTCCCAGGGCAGGTAATAGATGTCGGCCAGATCTTTGATGTAGCCCGCGGCCACGAAGAGCTCGGCCTGGCGGATGCCGAAGCCCTCGATCTCCAGCGCGCCGCGGCTGACGAAATGCTCCACCCCGCGCACCAACTGCGCCGGACAGGCTGAGTTGGTGCAGTAGAAGGCCACCTCCCCCTCGGGCTGCGCCACCGGCTCGCCGCAGACCGGGCAGCGCTCCGGCATTCGCCAGAGCTGCTCCTGGCCGCTGCGCAGATCGACCACCGGCCCCAGCACCTGCGGGATCACCTCGCCGGCCCGCTTGACCAGCACCATGTCGCCGACGCGGATATCGTTGTCGCGAATGTAGTCGTAGTTATGTAACGTCGCATGTTGCACGGTGACGCCGCCCACCGGCACCGGTTCCAGCACCGCGTAGGGGTTGATGGTGCCGGTGCGGCCCACGTTGACCCGGATCTCCAGCAAACGGGTGGCGGCCTCCTGGCTGGGATATTTGAACGCCACGGCCCAGCGCGGGTCCTTGCCCACGAAGCCCAGACGCTCCTGCGCGGCAAAGCTGTCGACTTTGATCACCAGGCCGTCGGTTTCATAGGGCAAGCTGCCGCGCTGCGCGCCCCAGGCCGCGACGAAATCCACCAGCGCGTCGAACTCGGCGTCCTCGAAGCGGCGGTTCTGGCTGGCCACGGGAAAGCCCAGGGCGCGCAGCAGGGCCAGCGCCTCCCATTGGCTGGCCGGCGTGAAGTCGCCCCCTTCGATCGCGACGATCTGATAGGCCCAGACGTGCAGCGGCCGGCCGGCGGTGACGCTGGAATCCAGGTTGCGCAGCGCGCCGGCCGCGGTGTTGCGCGGGTTGGCATAGACCTTGCCGCCGGCCGCGGCCTGCTCAGCCTGGAAACGCTCGAAATCGGCCACGGCCATGTAGGCCTCGCCGCGCACCACCAGACGCTGCGGCGGCCGCGCGGCCGCGGCTGGCCGGCCGGGCAGGACCAGCGCCGCGTCGGGGACCACCGGAATGCGCAGCGGCAGATCGCGCAGCGTGCGCAGGTTGGCGGTGATCTCCTCGCCGAAGACGCCGTCGCCGCGCGTGGCACCCAGGGTGAAGAGCCCCTCCTGGTAGTGCAGTACCACGGTCAGGCCGTCGATCTTGGGTTCCACCACGTAGGCCAGCCCTTCGCTCAGGCTGTCGGGCAGCAACCGCGTCAGACGTTCACGCCAGGCCAGCAGCTCAGCCGGGTCGAAGGCATTGCTCAGGCTCAGCATGGGCGCCGGGTGGCGCACCTTGGCGAAGCCCTCCAACACCGCGCCGCCCACCCGCTGCGTCGGCGAGTCCGCGGTGCGCAGCTCCGGATGCGTCTGTTCCAACTGCTGCAACTGGCTGAAAAGCGCGTCGTATTCGGCGTCGCTGGCCAGGGGGGCATCCAGCACGTAGTAGTGATAGCTGTAGCGCGCCAACAGCTCCCGCAGCCTGCGCGCCTGTTCCTGCTGCTCGCTCATTCTGGCTCCATGAGTCCCACGCTGGCGCCCCGCGGCTCAGGGCGGAGTTGGGGTGACCGGCAGGGTCGGCGTGAGCGGCGGGGTGGGTGTGACCAGCGGGGCCGGCCGGAGGAACTGCTCGGCCGTCCAGCCGATCAGGCCATCGGCCGCGCGCAGTCGCCACCAGATATAGCCGTCGTTCTCCACCGGATAGCCGGCCTCCGGCTCGCTGCCGGGCATGATGAAAAAGGGGTCGCCGTCGTAGTAGATGCCCTGGGTCAGGAAATCCAGCCCGGCGCCGGCGCGCAGCCGCACCCCCTGCGGCCCGGTGTTGGAGATGGCCACGCGCTCGCCCACGGCGAAGGTGGCCGGCGCGGTGGGCGCCGGCGCCGCGGTGGGGGAGGGGAAGATCACGCGCGTGACGGTGGGTTCAGGCGTGGGCAGGGTGACGGTGGCTGTGGGGGAGGGCGTGGGCGTGGACTCTTCGGCCGCGGGCAAGGGAGGCCCCAGCAGCAAAAAGGCCACCGTGGCCAGCATCAACAGCCCCACCAGCAGCACCAGCAGGGTGCCGCAGGGCAGGCCGCGGCGCGGCCGGCCGCCCTGGCGGGGCGCGGTCTCATCCAACGTATCATACAGCCATTCAACCTTGCCGGAAAAGGCGTCAGGGTCGTTGCCAGGCTGGTCGTGTGGTCGCTCAGACATGCACAGGTTAGGGTGTGGGTAAAAAAGAATGGATCGAATTCTGCTGTCGGCCGCGCAGCGTCTGCATTCGGCCGCCGTGGTGCGGTCGATGGCCCCCGGAACGGCGGCTGAGGCGGGCGCGATGCGGTTGCAGCGGGTTGATTATAGCGCGTTTCCCGGCGCTTGCCAATTCAAGTAGGGGCGGGGTGACCCCGCCCCTACCGACGTTTTTGTCATTCGCCTTGGCGGCAAGTATAATGGTTCTCTAGTCTGCGCTGCGCAGACAGGTCTATGGCAGACCCAGCCAAGCCAGAGGTGCAACCCGTGTCCTATCGTCCCAGTCAAAACCCATCCTATTGGACCACAGAATTCAAGCTTGGGCAGGAAGACATCGAGAACCTGCAGGAATATCTGCAAAGCCGCGAGCGGCCGGCGCTGGAAATAGATCTGGTGCAAACGCTGGTAGAGGCGCGCTTTCGCCGCGAGGATCAACGGATCCGTCGGGAGCTGGCCCGCGGCGCCGTCTATCAGCCCAAGAATGCCTACCAGGTCGGCCAAAATATCGTCTTCCCCCACCTGAACTTCGCCCTGGGCGCGGTGAGCGCGCTCCGGCCAGGCGCCAACCCGGAACACGGCGCGTTCGACGTGCTCACTGTGCAGTTCGAGCAGGGCAAGCCGCGCATGTTTGCCGCCAACCTGAAGAGCCCCCACAAGCTCAACCTGGGCGACGGCGAGGATGGCATGACCCAGGAGGAGATCATCGGCCCGGAGCAGATCCTGGAACGCTACGGCCGCGAGCTGCGCCTGCGTCTGCGCGATCAACTGCTGGCGCAGGAAAAGGGTTCATTCGTGAACCTGGGCCGCTATTGGTCGTTGGCCGATCTGCTGGTCGATGTACATGTGGGCCATCTCAACATCGCCGAGGCGATCATCGACGTGCGCGGCGCGCCGCTGGCCACCAGCGACATCCTGGCGGAGCTGGGGCTGCCGCGCGAGGCGCCGCTGGCGCTGGCCGCCTTCTCGGTCGATCGGGCCATGTCGCAGGATGAACGTTTCGTCGACGTGGGCGCCGAGAGCCGCGAGTGGTTCCTGCAGCGGCTGATGCCGCCGGAGGCCAACGCCGTGCCCCGCCGCCTGCAATATCAGGCCGAGGCCTACGACCGGGCGGTGCTGGACGTTCCGCTGTTGCAGTTGGAGTGGGAGTTGGATGACGAGTGGTCGGAGCTCGACGCGACCAGCATCAACACGGCCCGGCTGGCGCGGGTCGAGATCGCGCTGACCTATCCCCACCGGCGCTCAGGCACGGTGCCGCTGAGCCCGCGCACTCAGAGCTTCTTCCCGGTGCGCGAGGGGAAGCGCAGCATGATCACCTTCGTCGATGGGCGCTGGGGCAAGCGTTTCACCGGCTGGGTGGCGCCTGAAGGCCGCTACGTCTGCGGCCTGAGCACCTGGTACGAGGAGCATGGCATTCCCGTGGGCGGCTATGTGGTGCTGGAGCGCACCGACGACCCGGCCGAGGTGATCATCGACCTTAAGCCACACCGCTCCAAGCGGGAATGGGTGCGCATGGCGCGCGTCGAGAACAACCAGCTCAAGTTCCAACTGCAAAAGCACATGGTGTCCTGCGACTACGACGAGGCAATGATCGTGGCCGAGACCGACACGGCCAGCACCGATGAGCTGCGCCGCCGGCTCTATCATCAGCCGTTGACCATCTTCCAGTTGGTGGATGACCTGGCGCCGCAGTTGATGGGCATGAGCACGCAGGGGGTGGTGCATGCCAAGACCGTCTACAGTGCGGTCAATCTGCTGCGCCGCACGCCCCCTGGCCCCATCTTTGCCGCGCTGCTGAGCAATCCCCGCTTCCAGAGCACCGGCAGCGGCGAGTTCTCCATGGCACGCCGGTAGCATCGACCAAAAAAAAGGAGCGCCATGGCACCCTGGACCAGGCCGACCATCGACACAAAATTCCACATCGACTACGAATGGTGGCAGACGAGCGGGCGCAATTTCCGGCTCTATCTGTTGGAACAGCTCTGCGACGAGTGCAAGCAGCGCTTTGCCACCCACCGCGAGACCGAAACCGTCGACTGGGTGAACCCGGACACCGGCGAGGTGACCGAGGAGGATGCCCTGTTGCAGTGCCTGAAGCGGATGTGCGCCGAGAAGCCTGATTTCATCGACGCGCGCGTGCCGCTGACCGCGGCGGTCTTCCGCGTCTTTCTGATCAACGACAACACCCCGCTCTCCTCCCAGGAGCTGCACCAGACCATCACCTGGAAGCTGCCTGAGATGATTCTCAGCACGCTGGCCGGCCGCACCACCTATCTGGGACTGCGCCCCGCCTGAGGCCCGTAGCACGATTCGGGCCATCGTGCTACGGTGTTGGCGCCGGCGGATCCGACGCCAACACCGCGTCGATCAGATCTGGCAGCGCGGGCGTTGCCAGATCGACGCCGCGTTGCAGGAGGGCGAGGAATTCCACATTGCCTTTGGGGCCGGTGATGGGGGAGCGGATCAGGCCGGCGACGGCCCAGCCGTGGGCCGCGGCCCAGCTCAGCACGCGCAGCAACACCGCGCGGTGTACGGCCGGGTCGCGCACCACCCCTCCCTTGCCGACCAGCGCCTTGCCTGCCTCGAACTGCGGCTTGATCAGCACAACGGCCCGGCCCTCGCCGCGCAGCAGGCGGGCCACGGCCGGCAGCACCAGGTCCAGGCCGATGAAGGAGACATCGATCACCGCCAGATCGACCAGCGAACCGTCGGGCAGCGCCTGCATAGTGCGCACGTTGGTGCGCTCCAGCGAGACCACGCGGTCATCCTGGCGCAGCTTCCAGGCCAACTGGCCATAGCCGACGTCGATGGCGTAGACGCGGGCCGCGCCGCGCTGCAAGAGGCAGTCGCTGAAGCCGCCGGTGGACGCGCCCACATCGGCGACCGTCAGCCCGGCCGGATTCAGGGCGAAGGCATCCAGGCCGGCCGCCAGCTTCAGGCCGCCGCGGCTGACGTAGGGCAGCTCGGCGCGCAGCCGCACCTGGCTGCCGGCCGGCGCGGTCTGGCCTGGCTTGGTCGCGGGGAGCTCGTCCACCAGCACGCTGCCGGCCATGATCAGGGCGCGCGCCTTCTCGCGGCTTTCAGCCAGGCCCAGATCGACCAACAGGGTGTCCAGCCGTTGTTTCTGAGGCACACGAAGGGTGGCGTCGTTCATGCTGCCATGATAGCCCGGCCGCGGGCTGGCGGCAAATTGACGCGCGCCGCAGGATTGGGTATCATCCAACGCATGAGCAACAACGACCAACTCAAGGCGGGCCGGCCGGGAACGGGCGCGGCTGTTCCGGCGCAGCGCCGCAGCGCAGCGGCAACGGGGCGGGCGCTGCTCAAGACCATGCGCCCCAAACAGTGGACCAAAAACGCGGTGGTCTTTGCGCCGCTGATCTTCGACGAGAAGCTGTTCCAGCCCGTGCTGCTGGCGCGCACCTTTCTGGCCTTTGCCCTCTTCTGCCTGATCTCCAGCACGGTCTACATCATCAACGATCTGGTGGACATCGAGAACGACCGGCGGCACCCCAAAAAGCGGGAGCGGCCGCTGGCCTCAGGCGCGCTGTCGCCCACAGTCGCGATCGCGGCCGCGACGCTCTTCATTCTGGTCAGCATTCCGGCCGCGCTCTGGCTGGACAGCGGTTTCAGCCTGATTCTCTTCGGCTATCTGCTGCTCAACGTGGCCTACTCCTTCTATCTGAAGCACCTGGTGATCATCGACGTGCTGGTGATCGCGGCCGGCTTCCTGCTGCGTGTGGCCGGCGGCGTGGCTGTGGTGGAGGTGGAGCGCTTTTCGCCCTGGCTCTATCTGGTGGTCACCCTGGGCGCGCTCTTTCTGGGCTTTGGCAAACGGCGGCATGAGCTGCTGCTGTTGGAGGATGGCGCCGACGCGCACCGGGCGATCCTGGCCGAGTACACCCTGCCCTTTCTCGACCAACTGATCTCGCTGGTCACCTCGACCATGGTGATTGCCTATTCGCTCTACACCTTCTCCGCGCCCAATCTGCCCAGCAACCACGCCATGATGCTGACGATTCCCTTCGTGCTGTATGGGCTCTTTCGCTACCTCTACCTGATCCACGTCAAGAAGGAGGGGGGCGCGCCGGACGAACTGCTGCTGAACGACAAGCCGCTGCTGGCCACCGGGATACTGTGGGTGTTGGCGGTGGTGGTGGTGCTCTACCTCTGGTAAGCCACCCCCGCGCGTGGGCCGATCTGCGCGCGGCCGCCCGGCTGAGGTCAACGACGCCCGCATGACGCAAAACACCCCTGGCGCTGCCAGGGGTGTTTTTTTGTCGTCGTGTAAAAACCCGGTTTCTAATGCCACATGGTCGTTACATCACCGGCTCAGTCGCCGTCGCGGTTCTCGTCGCCGTCGCCGTTCGCGCTTCCGTTCCCGTCGCCGTCGCCGTTTCCGTTGCCGCCGTCTGCCGCATCGCCGCCGTCATCCTGATCCTGGCCGACCAAAAACTGCCGCCAGGGATCCTCGCACCCTTCCTCGGTGACGCCGTAGTAGATGGCAACGCTGCCGTCGGGCAGCCGCTGGGCAAAGTCGTAGCGCTGCTTGCCAGCCCGCTTCTCAGCCTTGACCAGCCCTGCATCGCCGACCCACTGGATGGCGTCGGCCTTGGGCGCGGCCTGCTCGTGCTGGCTGATGGCATAGCGCCACAGCCGGCGCGCGGACTTGAGCGTCACATTCTGCACGCTGGCGCCGTTGCGCAGGTCGCGGATGGTGTAGTAGCGAATGCCGCCCCGCTCCCGCACGTCGACGATCTGCACGCCGACCTTGGGCGCCTGCTGGCTGGGCTCCGGCTCCGACGCGACCGGCAAAGGCTCGCCGTTGGCCGGTTCTTCTGGGGCAGGCGCAGCTGCCGCGGCCGGCGCAGCCGGCGCAGCCGGCGGCTCGGCGTTGGGCTGCTTGCCCTCGCCGCCGCGCCGCCCACGGCCCCGGCCCTTGCCAGCCTCGGCCGGCGCTGGGCTGGGCTGCTTGACCGGCTCGACCAGCTCGCCGCGCTCCACCAGCGCCCGGCGCACCAGGCGCACGATCTCATCGCGCACGGCCTGGACGGTGTCGCTCTCCAGCCGCAGATAGATGCGGCTGTCGTCCAGGCAATAGGGCTTGTCGCGCCCCTCCGGCACGCGGATGCGCACCACCTGGCGGTCTTGCGTCTCCAGGGCGTCGATCTCCACCTCCAGCGGCGGCACGACCTTGCTTTCGATCTCGCGGCGCAGCTCGACGATGGCCTCGTCCACATTCTCCACGCCCAGCGGCGGCCCCTGGTTCATCCCGGCGCCCAGGTAGACGGTGCCGCCGTGGGTGTTGGCAAAGGCGACCACGTCGCTGAGGATCGTGTACAGGCGGCCGCCCTGGCGGGTCATGCGCTCGTGGAAGGCCTGAACGATGTTGGCCCCCTGCTGGCGCGCGGCCGCCACATGGTCGAACGGCTCATCCTTGCGGCGATAGGGCCGCGTCAGGGCGAAGTCGTTGGCCTCGAAGACCGCCTTGATGGCCCGGAACGAGGGGGTGCTGGGCAGTTTGATCTCCGTCACCCGGTCGCCGATGCCCAGCCGATTCTTGTCGTTGAGATCGCGGGTCAGGCGGTGGGCGTCGGAGCCCTGCACGCTGCGCATACGGCGCGGGTATTCGGGCTTGGAGCCGTCGAAGAAGCGGGCCGTGGCGCGCGTGCTGCGGCTGTCCAGGTCGGTGACCTCCAGCGCATGCAAGTTGGCATCCTGCGTGTAGGCGATCTTGGTCTGGCCGCCAAAGGGAAAATCACGCATGGCGACGCCGTGGGTCGAGTTGGCGTGGGCCGCAATGACCAGGCCGCCCGCCTGGCGAATGATCTTGTAGGCGGTCAGGACATCGGTGGTCGCCCCCACCTCGGTGGACCCCTGGTCCAGTCGATCGGCCGGCACGTGCAGGTCCAGCAGGATGTGCTCCAGTTGGCGCACCGAGGTCTCGGGCGGGAAGATGCCCAGCACGTGGAAGCCAAAGGTCGCGGTGAACTCGAAGCCAGGCAAGACCAGAATCTTGTCCCCCAGCCGGCGATATTCATCCAATTCCCGGCGCTCATTGGGCCGCAGACGATTCTCCGCCTCCAGCCACTGCAAACGCTCGATCTCCTTGCGCAGTTGGCCCACACCGGCGACGGTGTTGTGGTCGGTGATGGCCACCACGTCCAGCCCGCGCTGTTCACATTTGTACAGCCAATCGAGCCAGGTCGCACCTGGCTCCTTCCAGTCGGCCGAGGCCATGGAGTGCAGATGCAGGTCCATGCGCCACCATTGCCGACGGGCTTTCTGATTCAATTTAGAGTTAGTCACGTTCTCCTTTCGTAACCCCTTTCGACAGGTATGCCAAAGCCACGCTGCCGGCCGCAAGGACAACAAGTCCGCTGCATCGGTGCATAGCTCTGGCTCCGAGGTGGGTTGACGACGCCGCTAGACGCAAGAATACCGTCGCTTCAGAAGAACATCAGGAGGGAAACTTCGAGGAAGATCTGAGGGCAATAGCAAACTGGCTTTCGATCAGTGCCCCGCAGCAATCGCACTTCCCAGCAGGCTACTCAAGCAACCACTCGCCGGCCCAAGGCCGGGTGACAACCAAATGCCCGCGTGCTCCAAACGGTCTCCCTGTTCGCTGGCCGGTCGTCTGCCGGCGAATGGGTCAACCCACAACAGGTTTTGTAAGCAATACAAAAACCGTAGCTATTCTATCACACTGCTTTTCTTATGTCCAATCACGCATCAGCCGGAATCAATTGACATCCAGGCCGTTTCACGGTATAGTGACGCCCCAGACTTCGGACGGCAAAGCCGGCCGGTTGAAGCGTTGCCAGGTTCTTGACAGCAAAGGGCTTCGCTGGTAGAACTCAGCCGGTGCGGCACCATCCGGAGTCTCGTCAGTTCACGGACTGAGCACGCGGCGCAAGCTGGCTGACCTGGATCAGCAGCAGAATCTGGAACAGCCGTCCCAAGGCAACGATACGCTCGCTGGAAACACGCACCGTCTGGGCCGGTGTCACCAACGATCGCAGGCGCGCCAGACGTTCAGACGAGGACAGCTCCGGCAGGGTGGACTCGGACAAGCGCCAGTAGGCGTCGCGCAGATACCAGGCGGCGTGGTCGTGCGGCGTCTGGGCCTCAACGTCCCACGCCTTGATGTGCTGGCGATTGGCAACCACCATCGCGCCCTCCGCCAGCAGGCCGGTTATCAGGCCCCTCAGGTCGGTGGGTTTGTCGGCCATGAAATTCTCGAAGGCCACCAGTCCCATCGCGGCGACATCCAGCCAGGCGGCCAGTTGGCTGTACTGGCGGGCGCTCAGCCGTCCGCGCAGGTCCAGCAGATAGCCGTGAAACTCGCCAGCAGTGGCCAACGCCTCCGCCCGCGCCGCGCCAGGGGCCACCTCTGCCAGCAACGCCTCTTGCAGGCTGACCAGGGCGGCGGGCTCGGGCCGCTGTAAGACACAGAGCATCGTCGCAATCAGTTCACTCATGGCGGTCATTATACGATGGCCCGCCCACAACGCCAACTTCACCGAGGAAGACTCGTCATGTACCGATCGCGCATTCTGATTCTGGCCGCAGGCGATCTCGCCCTGCTGCTGCTGTTCATCCTCCTGGGCCAAATAGACCACAGCACGCTCAACGAAAGCAATCCCATCGCCGGAGCGCTCCCGACCTTCGCGCCGCTGGCCATCGCCTGGCTGGTGATCGCGTTTCTGCTGAGGGCCTTTCCCCGCGAGCCACAAGGCCTGGTCCCCTTTCTGGCGCGCACCCTGCTGGCCTGGCTGATTGCCGCGCCGCTGGGCCTGCTGCTGCGCGCCACCCTGCTCGATCGCACGGTGGCCACCCCCTTCTTGTTGGTGACTCTGGGGTTGGGCGGGCTGATGCTGTTGACCTGGCGCGCGGTGTTCTGGCTGTTGGCAATGCGCAGGCGCGGGAAGACGCGACTCTGAACCGCGGCAGGAACGGGTATTCATCCAGGGCTATGGCGCGCTGCCAGCGTTGCGAGGGTTTCGTGGTGTGCAGATGCGGATGCTTCTGCCTGGCTACTGGGAAGACCGCGTCGCCTTCAGCTTGGCCTCGATGAAGCGCTGATGCGTCAGGACCAGGGTGTTGGCGATGATGCGGATCTTCTCGACCTCGTCGTCGTTGACGGCGTGATCGGCGGCCACAATGGCGAACAGCGCATCCACCAACTGGCCGCGCTCGTCGTAGTCGCTGGCCGCGGCAAAGGCGTCGGCCAGGCGGAAGCTGTCCAGGTCCCCCGGCAACTGCGACAGCGCGACCTCGACCAGGAAGCTGGCCTGTTCGCTGTTCAGATGCCAGTTCTGCTGCAAGGTGGCCAGCATGGCGGCCTGTTCGTCGCCGGTCACGTCCGGGTTGGTGCGCGCAACCACGGCCATCAGCCCGCCCGCCAGGCTCAGCTTGCGGATCTCAGCATCGGAGAGCTTGGGCGTGATCCCGCCCTGCTCCAGCCGCCGGCGAATGACGTAGTAGACCCGGTTCTTGACGAAGTCGTCCAGGTAGTCCTCGCGGTTGGGCGCAGAGGTGGCCGCGGGGGGCGGCGCGCTGCGTCCTTTGAAGAGGCGCGAGACCCTGCCCAGGCCAGCGGAGTTGCCGCTTTCGATGGCTGCCCGCACTTCGGCCACCGCGGCGCGTTCCGCGTCGGAGACCTGACCGTCGGCCGCGACCAGGTCGTTCAACGTGTCGAAAACCAGTTGCTTGCCCAGCGGGGTAGTGATGCGGGCGCGCAATTCCTGCACCAGCCGGGCGCGTTCGGCGTCATCGACGGGCGACTCCATGTAGATGGCCACCGAGGCCCACTGCTGCGCGCTGAGATCGGGGATTTTCGTCAACAGCTCCCGCTTCATGCTGTTGATCTCGTCGTGGCTCAGTTCACCGTCGGCCCAAGCCGCGGCCACCAGAACCTTGGCCAATGTGAGTACGACTGCTTGATCTTGTTGATTCATAGTGCCAGAAGTATGCGCAAGAAACGCCATTCCCCAAAATCACGCCCCCGGTCAGTTGGGATGGAACCATACAGTGCGATCACTGTCCGATGGGCTTGATGCGCGGCCAGGCGTGCCAAGCAAAGGCGGCCACCGCGGCCAGCTCAGCCAGCCGGCCCGCCACCACGTTCCAGCCGCCCAGATCGACGACCAGACCCAGGGCGACCAGCCCGATGCCGAGATTGATCAGCGCCAGGGCCAGCCAGGCGGGACGCACATCGCCGCGTGAGGCCTGAAAGCGGGGCAGAATCCAGAAGGCGACGCCCATGGCCAACTGCACCATCCAGCCTACCAGCAGGAGCTCGATGTGGGTGGGACGCAGCCGCCACAGCAACGGGGCAAAGGCCAGCCCTTTGTTGGCCAGCAGCAGCGCGCCGAAGGTGAAGCCGGTGGCCAGGTAGGCCAGCGCCAGGCGGATGAACCAGACACTGAGACGAGGCATCTCAACGCTCCTTGACCCGGCCCCAGGTGTTGGCCACAAAGCCGATGCCGGCCAGCCACTGCAGCAGCGCCGACAGGGCCAGCAGCCAGCCCCACAGCGCGGCCGGCGACACGGCCCGCGCCGGCTCGCTCACCACGCGCAGCAGCAGCCCGACGTTGAGCAGGCCGTAGACCACCGCGGCCAGTCGCTCGTTGCCCCGTGGCCGCTCCTTGCTCCACTTGGGAAACATCCAGAAGACGATGCCCATGATCAACTGGGTCGCCCAGCCCACCAGAAAGAGGTGGAAATAGGTCGGCCCGGCCGCGGCCAGCAGCGCCGGCAGCTTGGTTGTCTGCGCCAGGGCCAGCACCAAGGCCAGCGCCAGCGCTGCTGCCAGGTAGAGAAGGGAGGTCTTGACGTAGAGACGGGTAAGCGTTGGCATGGCAGTAATACGTAACGAGTAATGCGTAACCCGGAGGGTGCGAGGATGCGAGTTGGCTTTCGGAGGTAACGAGCAGTGAGAAACGGGGAATGCGTGTTCGGAAGAAACGCACAAGGAGCAAAAGCTCCGGGTTACGAGTTACTCGTTACGCATTACGTAAACACAAACCTCACCCATAGCCACACACATCACGCTTCACGCCCCACGCCCCGCCTGCCCTGCACCACGGCGAAGACCACCATGGCCAGAAAGAGCAGCACGGCGATTTCGTTGAGCAGGCCGCCCCAGCGGCGCAACACGATGTTGGCCAGCAGATCGCCGGCAACGCGCATGGCCAGCGAGACTTGCAGCAAGACTAGCGGGACGTAAAAGGCAGAGCGGTAGGTCATCTGCAAGCCGGTCACTGCCGGCACGATGATCAGCGCGTGGGCCATGATCATGGAGAAAACGAAGCCGATGAAGATGCTGTGCAGGAAGGCGTCGTAGTGCAGCCCGGCCGTGAGGCCGCCGAAGCGCAGGCCCAACAGCCCGGCCACTCCCAGCCAGAAGTAGCCGGCCAGCAGCGCCGCGGCGATGAAGCGGGTCAGGCCGCTTTTGCGCACGGTGCGGCGGGCGATGTCGAAGGCCAGCAGCCAGGCCGCCAGCGCCAGCATGCCCAGGCTGGCCAGCCGCACGCCAGGCCCATAGGCAAAGGCCGAGAGCACCACGCCGCCGGTGAAAATGCCCAGTGCGACCAGGAAGGCCGCCCGCTTGCCGGTGGAAAGCCGCAGCACCCGGCTCAGCTCCAGCCGCTCGCCCACGATGGTCAACACCAGGAAGCCGGCCCACCAGAGGCTGATCCCGGCCACCGTCCAGCCGAAGAGCCAGAGCACGTTGCCGCCCAGCCAGATCAGCGCGCCCAACGCCAGCAGCCAGTTGTGCAGCAGCGGTTGAATGCGCACGATGCTGAGCATGGCGCCCAGCATCACCGCGCTGCCCAGGGCGATCAGCAGCGGGCCAGGCAGGCCAGGCACGCCGATGAAGAGCAGCAGCGCGCCCAAGCCGGCCAGGCCCGGCGCGGCGTAGGTCCAGCGTTTGCCGGGAATCAACGCGCTCAGCCCAACCGCGCGCTCCAGGCTGATCAGCGTGCCCAGAAAGCCACAGACCATCAGCGGGCCGTGGGCCATGGGCAGGGTCGGGCGCAGCGGCGGCAGAACCCAGCCCAGCCGCAGCAGCCCGGCCCACAGCGCGGCCAGCAGCGCCAGCACGGCCAGCAACATGAAGGGGATGGCAATGCGTCGTACACCCATATCAGCAACTCACTTCTGCAACATGGTCAGCATCATCACCACCGGGGTCTCGGCGAAGACGCTGTGGGGCAGGTTGGGCTGCATCGCGACCCAGGTTCCCGGGCTGGCGTGTGAAACGTCGTCGCCCAG